>NZ_JBHXTL010000109.1:18710-33450 GCF_042677365.1 Kitasatospora sp. NPDC127116 | reverse complement strand
GCACACCCGCCCAGGTCGTGGCCAACGGCGGCTTCGAGTCCGGCAGTTCGTCCTGGACGGCGCCGAGCGGCGCGATCACCGCCGACAGCGGCCAGAGCGCGCACTCCGGCAGCTCCTACGCCTGGCTCGACGGCTACGGCTCCAGCCACACCGACACCCTCTCGCAGTCCGTCACCCTCCCCGCCGGGTGCGGCACCGCGACGCTCGGCTTCTGGCTGCACGTCGACACCGCCGAGACGACCGCCGGCACGGCCTACGACAAGCTCGCCGTCAAACTCGGCTCCACCACGGTGGCCACGTACTCCAACCTGGACGCCCTGAGCGGGTACGTGCACAAGACCGTCGACGTCTCCGCCTTCGCCGGCCAGACCGCGACGCTCGCCTTCACCGGCGTCGAGGACGCCAGCCTGCAGACCAGCTTCGTGCTGGACGACGTCACCCTGGACGTCTCCGGCGGCGGGACCACCCCCCAGCCCGGCGACCCGACCCGCACCCCGGCCGCGCCGGCGTACACCGTCGACCTCAGCAGTGACGCCTCCGGCGGCAGTTGGACCGGACACGAGAGCGTGACCTTCAGCAACGCCTCGCCCACCGCGCTGAACGAGGTGTACCTGCGGCTGTGGGACAACGCCCACGGCAGCTGCCCCAGCACCCCGATCACGGTCACCAACGTGACCGGCGGCACGCCCTCCCCGCTCACGGTGAACTGCACCGCGCTCAAGATCACCCTGCCGGCCCCGCTCGCCCAGGGCCAGAGCGGCACCGTCGGCTTCGACCTCGGCATCACCGTGCCGAGCGGCGCGGACCGCTTCGGCCACGACGGCGCGTACAACTTCCTCGGCAACGCCCTGCCCGTCCTGGCGATACGGGACGCGGCCGGCTGGCACCTCGACCCGTACACCAACAACGGCGAGTCCTTCTACTCGATGGCCTCGGACTTCACCGTCACCCTGGACCACCCGACCGGCCTGCTGGTGCCCGCGACCGGCACCTCGGTGGACACCCCCGGCACGACCGGCCGGACCGTCACCAAGGCGACCGCGAGCAAGGTGCGCGACTTCGCCTGGGGCGCGGGACCGTTCACCAGGATCTCCGGCACCTCGGCGGCCGGGGTGAAGGTCAACGTCTACTCGGTGGCGGGGATCAGCGCGGCCGACTCCAAGTCGATGCTCTCCACCGCGACCTCGGCGGTCGACGCCCACGCCCAGCGCTTCGGCGCCTACCCGTACGGCGAACTGGACGCGGTGATCGACAACAACTTCTGGTTCGGCGGCATGGAGTACCCGGGCTTCGTCCTCGACCTGGTCAGCACCACGGCGCTCACCCACGAGATCGGCCACCAGTGGTGGTACGGCATCGTGGGCGACGACGAGTACAACGCCCCCTGGCTGGACGAGGCCTTCACCGACTACGCCACCGACCTCGCCCTCGGCAAGACCGGCAACGGCTGCTGGAACAGCGTCTCCTGGGCCTCCTCGGCGGAGAGGATCACCAACTCGATGGCGTACTGGGACGCCAACTCCTCGCGCTACTCCACGGTCGTCTACGGCTACGGCAAGTGCGCCCTGCACGACCTGCGCCGGACGATCGGCGACACCGCGATGACCACGCTGCTGCGCAACTACGCGCAGGCGCACTGGAACGGCGTCTCCACCACCGCGGAGTTCAAGGCCGCGGCCCAGGCCGCCACCACCGTGGACCTGGCCTCCTTCTGGAGCCAGCACCGCATCGACGGCTGAGCCCGGGCAGCCCGTGGCGCCGCCCCCGGCTCCGGCCGGGGGCGGCGCCCGTCGGCGTCCTGTCGCGCTCCTGTTCGCGTCCACGTCGCGTCCACGTCGCGTCCCCCGGCGGCTCCCGGCGTCCCCTCGGCATCCCTTGACGGCGCCGGGGGCCGGGAGGACGCTGTACGTGTACGACATAAGCGTGTGCCGTACACGGACAGTCGAAAGCACACGACCAAGAGTCGCGAGGCTCCCGGCGCTGACCCGACCGCTGGAGCGATCATGTCGACCAACCACTACGTGGCGCTGCCGGACAGCTCCCGCGTTCCGCTCGACGGAGCGCGGGTCATCGGACCGGCCGACCCACGGGCACCCCTGACCGTCACCGTCTACCTGCGGCGCGACCCCGACGCGCCCCCGCGGCCGGACCTGTACGAGCTGGCGCTCCAGCCGCCGACCCGCCGGACCGTCCCCACCGACGACGAGTACGCCGCCGTCCACCGCTGGCGCGACACCGACCTGAAGGCCGTCGAGACCTTCGCCGCCGAGCACCGCCTCGCCGTCTCCAACGAGAACCCGCTGGCCCGCAGCGTCCAGCTGACCGGCACCACCGGGGACGTCGCGGACGCCTTCCGGGTCACCCTGGCCCGCTACCGCTACCAGGACGCCCGCGACAACCCCCGCGTCTACCGCGGCCGCGAGGGCGCCGTCCACGTCCCCGAGGAGCTGAGCGGCGTCATCACCGGCGTGTTCGGCCTGGACGACCGGCCGATCGGCGCCAACCTGCTGATCCACCGGACGGACGTCAGCCTCCCGATCACGGCGAAGGCCGTACCGGCCCTGCCGACGGGCGTCTTCTTCCCGCACCAGCTCGCGAAGCCGTACACCTACCCGGCCGGTCTCGACGGCACCGGCCAGTGCGTCGCCGTCCTCGCCTTCAACGGCGAGACCTCGCCCGGTGTGCCCTCCGGCGGCTACTCGCCGGACGCGCTGAGCACGTACTTCACCGCACTGGGGCTGCCCGTGCCGGACATCACCAACGTGGTGATCCAGAACGTCGGATCCCCCGGCAACGACCCGGGCCCGGGCGACGCCACCGCGGACCCGTTCGACAGCACCGACGAGATCATGCTCGACCTCGCGGTGGTCGGCTCCCTCGCACCCGGGGCGAAGATCGTCGTCTACTTCAGCAAGTTCACCGAACAGGGCTGGACCGATCTGGTCAACCAGATCGCGACCGACACCGTCAACCGGCCCGCGGTGATCTCCAGCAGCTACGGCAACACCGAGGACGGGGGCCCGCGTTGGACCCCCGCGGGCGTCGCCAACGTCGACGGCGTCTTCATCAACGCCGGTACCAAGGACATCAGCATCTGCTGCGCCTCGGGCGACGACGGCTCCCGGGACGTCCACTTCGGCGAGCGCGCCCACGCCGACTTCCCCGCGTCCAGCCCGCACGTGCTCGGCGTCGGCGGCACCCACCTGGTGGTCCAGGGCGGCGCGGTCGACCAGGAGATCGTCTGGGACGACGGACCGGGAGCGCGGACCGGGGGCGGCATCAGCAGGATGTTCCCGGTGCCCCCGTACCAGGTCGGCCTCGCCATGCCGGTCGCCGCGAACCCGCCGCACGTGCAGGGCCGGGGCGTGCCCGACGTGGCCGCGGTCGCCTCCCGGAACACCGGCGTGGTCGTCCCGAACGTGGACGGCGTGCACGTCGACCTGGTCGGCGGCACCAGCGCGTCGGCCCCGATGTGGGCCGCCCTGTTGGCCCGGATCAACCAGGGGCTCGGCCACCGGGTCGGCTTCCTCAACCCGCTGCTGTACGCGCACTTCGCGACCGGCGTCCTGCGGGACATCACCGTCGGCAGCAACGGGGCGTACCCCTCCGGGCCCGGCTGGGACCCGTGCACCGGCCTCGGCAGCCCGGGCGGCCAGCGGCTGCTGGACGGCCTCAAGGCCCTGTGAACCCCCGTCGGTCCGACACCGGCCGGTGCGGGACGCGCTGCGGCGCCCCGCACCGGCGCGGGTGCGCCGGCGGTCAAGCCGTCAAGCCGTCAAGCTGTCGGCCGCCAGCCGTCGGCCGTCAGCCCAGGGCGAGGGCGCGGAGGCGGTCGGCCGCGCCGTTGAAGTAGTTCTGGTCACCGGGGAAGGTGCCGGAGTCGGCGAACTGCCAGAAGGTCTGGTAGCCCCAGCCGTTCGGCAGGGTGCCGACGGAGGAGGCGTAGCGGGCTATCCAGAGCGGGTTGGTGGTGCCGAAGCCGCCGTTGTTGCCGGTGCACTGGCTCCACCAGTTGGTGGTGGTGTAGATGGTGGGGTAGCGGCCGGTGCGGGAGTGCACGGTGTTGCTGAAGTCCCGGATCCAGCTGACCATGGCGCTCTGGCTGAGGCCGTAGCAGGTGGCGCCGTAGGGGTTGTACTCGATGTCCAGCGCGGGCGGCAGGGTCTTGCCGTCGGCGGACCAGCCGCCCCCGTGGCTGACGAAGTAGTTGGCCTGGGTGGCGCCGGAGGAGGCGTTCGGCAGCGCGAAGTGGTAGGCGCCGCGGACCAGCCCGGCGTTGTAGGAGCCGTTGTACTGCTGGGCGAAGGACGGGTTGGTGTAGCCGGTGCCCTCGGTGGCCTTGACGTAGGCGAACCTGGCGCCGTTGGCGGCCACCGAGGACCAGTTGACGTTGCCCTGGTAGCTGGAGACGTCCAGCCCCGGGGTCTGGGTGGCGGCGAGGGAGGCGAGCGGGGCGGCGGCGCCGCGGCCCTCGCGGGCGGCGACGGTGGAGCCGGCGAAGTCCTGCTCGGGGTGGAAGCCGGGGCGGCCTTCGGCGACGGGGGCGACAGGGGCGGGTTCGGCCGCGTACGCGGGGGCGGCCACGCCGGCGACCAGGGCGGTCGCGGCGGCGAGGGCGGCGAGTGCGGGCAGACGGCGGCGGGCCGGTCTGTCGGTGCCGGTGGTGCGGGCGGAGCGGGAAGAGCGGGGCATGGGCACTCCTCTGGTCCGAGCATGGGGAGGGTCGAAATGACCCGGTTCGGCCGGGGCCTGACCGGCCGTACCGCAGAGTAGCCATGTACCTGGCACCGCCACCAGGCAGCTTTTTTCACATGGTGAACGCACGTCGGATGTGCCGGAACACCGCGACCGGCAACCGGCGTTGCCGGTTCTGCCGGTCCGGTCGGCCGGGGAGCGGGGGTGGAACCGGGGAGGGGAACGGGCCGCGGTCGGCACCGGAGGGGCTCCGGGGCGGCTCCGGGGGCGCCCGGCGCGCTGTGGCACGATGCCCGCGGGCCGGCCACCACGGGCGGCCCCGCACGTGAGGAGAGGACCAGCCATGACCGAGACCGCCACCGATTCCGCCCGGCCCGACGGGGAGCCCGTGTTCCGGCCCGCCACGCCCGCCGACGTCCCGGCGCTGGTCGCCCTGGTCGAGTCCGCCTACCGGGGCGACTCCAGCCGGGCCGGCTGGACCACCGAGGCGGACCTGCTGGACGGCCGGCGCACCAATCCGGAGGCCGTCACGGAGGCCGTGGGCCACTCCGATGGCCTGGTGCTGCTGGCCGAGCGGGACGGCGAGCTGCTCGCCTGCTGCCAGCTGGAACAGCGCGGCGAGCGGGCGTACTTCGGGATGTTCTCGGTGCGCCCGGGTCTCCAGGGCGGCGGGATCGGCCGGGCCGTGCTGGCCGAGGCGGAGCGGCTGGCCGTCGAGCGGTGGGGCGTCGGCGCGATGGAGATGACGGTGATCGAGCAGCGCGCCGAACTGATCGCCTGGTACGAGCGGCGCGGCTACCGGCGCACCGGGGATTTCAGCCCGTTCCCGTACGGTGACGAGCGCTTCGGCATCCCGCTCCGGCCGGACCTCCGGTTCGCCCACCTCGTCAAGGACTTGAAGGCGGATTCCTGACGGAATGGACGTCCGTGTACGGAAGTTGACGGCTGTGGCGGTGCTGGAGCCGTGACCGGCCGGGGAGTTGACGACCCCCGGAACGGCTCCGGCTCGGGGTCCGGTTCAGTTCCGCTGGACCGGATCTCCGCAGGTGACGCACGGTCAAGTCACTGAGCTGGGGCGATGCGGAGATGTCATACCTCGTTCATTATTGGTCTAGGCCAATGTGAGAAGCTGAGCGCGAACGGCCACGCTCCGTCCGCTGCCCAGGGGGGCCATTTCCGCATGCCCGTACTCCATGGCACCGCCATGCCCGCATCCGACACCGGTCCGCGCCGGACACCCGCGGACCCGGACGACCACCGCCTGCCCAGCCCGCCCGACGACGAGGAGCTCTACTGGTACTTCGGTCCGCAGCGCCGCTGGGTGCTGCTCTGCGCCACCCTCTCCTACGCGGGAGCCACCGCCACGCTCGGCCTGTTCGCCCTCAGCAAGCCGCTGCTCTGGCCCTTCCTGGTGCTCACCGTGCTCAACGCGGCCACCTGGCTGCTCTCGCTCACCGACGGCCAGCGCGCCCGGCGCTTCACCCGCGACTCCCACGACCTGCTGCTGCGCGCCTGGAACCCCGACCGGGCCCCGAGCGTCGACCTGCTGCTGCCGACCGCCGGTGAACCACTGGCCGTCCTCGACAACGCCTACCGGCACACCGCGGCCGTCCAGTGGCCCGGCGAGCTGACCGTGCTGGTCCTCGACGACGCCGGCCGCCCCGAGGTGCGCCGACTCGCCGAGTCCTACGGCTTCCGGTACCACGCCCGGCCCGACCGGGGCCGGTTCAAGAAGGCCGGCAACCTCAACCACGGCCTGGCCGAGGGCACCGGAGAGATCGTCGCCGTCCTGGACGCCGACTTCTGCCCCCGCCCCGACTTCCTGCACCACCTGGTGCCCTACCTCGACAACCCCGAGGTCGGCATCGTGCAGAGCCCGCAGTGCTTCGACACGGACGCCGACATGTCCTGGCTCGAACGCGCCGCGGGAGCCACCCAGGAGATCTTCTACCGCTGGATCCAGCCCTCCCGGGACGCGCAGGACGGCACCGTCTGCTGCGGCACCAACGCCCTCTACCGCCGCGCCGCGCTGAAGCGGATCGGCGGCTTCGCCGAGATCGACCACAGCGAGGACCTCTACACCGGCCTCGCCCTCGCCCGCGCCGGATGGGCCACCCGCTACGTCCCCGCGCTGGTCGCCAAGGGCATGTCGCCCACCGGCCTGCCCGCCTTCATCAGCCAGCAGTACCGCTGGTGCCTCGGCTCCCTGGCCCTGGTCCGCGACCCGGACTTCCGCAAGGGGCCGCTCCCGCGGTCCGCCCGGCTCTGCTTCTGGAACGGCATCCTCGGCTACGTCACCAGCGCCGTGAACGTCTTCGCCGTGCCGCTGCCCGCCCTGATCATGCTGTTCTTCCGGCCCGAGGAGATCCAGCCCTGGCAGGTGCTGCCGTTCCTGCCGCCGATCTGGGTCGCCCTGGTGCTGCTGCCCGCGATGTCCCGCACCCGCTGGCGCTTCGAGGTCACCCGGGTCCAACTCCTCGGCGGGCTCTGCCACGTGGTCGCCATCGTGCACGCGCTGCGCCGCCGCTCCGCCGACTGGGTGCCCACCGGCGCCGTGTCCGGCGGCAGCTCGCTCGCCCGTGCCGTCGCCCGGATCGGGGTCGGCTGGCTCGGCTTCGTCGTCCTCGCGGGCGCCGCCGGACTGGTCCGGGCCGCGCTGCTGCACGGCTGGCGGCCGTACTGGGCGCTCGCCGGGCTGCTCGCACTCACCGCCTACACCATGATCCCGCTGATCCGGGAGCTGCGGCCGCTGCTCAACGGCACCGGCGGCGGCAAGGGAGCCGCCGTCGGCGAGGTCGCCGCGCCCGCACCGGGCCGCTCCGACCTCGGGTTCGGACGGGCCGAGGCCGTCGCCGTCACCGCCGTGCTGCTGCTGTGCGGGCTGCTGGCCTCCGGCTGGGCCGACCCGCTGATCTTCTGACAGACCGTCACATCACCGCTGTCCCACCGAGTTTCCTTGCGCGTCGCCCCACCGGCGCGGACACCGCCCGGCCGCCCCATCGGCCCGGCGGGCCCGACAAACCGCTGCCAGCCCTGCAAGGAGCACCGCCGTGTCAACGGCCGTACCATCCGCCTCAGCCTCGTCCTCCTCATCCGCCTCAGCCTCGGCCTCATCCGCCTCAGCCTCGGCCTCATCCGCCTCGGCCTCGTCGCCGCCGGCCGCGCCCGCCGCGACCGACACACCCACCGACCTGCTGCCCGGCGTCGTCCGGGTGGGCCGGGAACCCGCCGCCCCGCAGGGCGCCGCCGTCGCCGAGAGCGGGCAGACCCGCCGGCGCACCGCCTTCCGCCCCGACATCGAGGGGCTGCGCGGCGTCGCCGTGCTCTCCGTCCTCGCCTTCCACTCCGCCGTCCCGGGCCTGACCGGCGGCTTCGCCGGCGTCGACGTCTTCTTCGTCGTCTCCGGCTTCCTGATCACCGGCCTGCTCGTCGGACGCCCGCTCGGCCTGTGGGACTTCGCCGCCCGCCGCGCCCGGCGCATCCTGCCCGCCGCCGCCACCGTGCTGGTCGCCACCGCCGTCGCCGGCGGCGCCCTGCTCGACCCGCTGCGCGGCACCGACCTCGCCCGCGACCTGATCGCCTCCGCCGGCCAGTTCGCCAACTGGCGCTTCGTCGGCGAGCAGACCGACTACCTGGCCGCCGAACGCGACCCCAGCCCGCTGCAGCACTTCTGGTCGCTGGGCGTGGAGAACCAGTTCTACCTGCTCTGGGGCGTGCTGCTGCTCGGCCTCGCCCGCTACCTCCACGGGCGCCGCCGCACCCTGGCGATCACCCTCGCCACGGTGGCCGTCGGCGGGGTCTCGCTCGCGCTCTGCCTGCGCTGGACGGCCACCTCCGCGCCGCTCGCCTACTTCTCCACCGGCAGCCGGCTCTGGGAGTTCGCGGCCGGCGCCTGCGCGGCGCTGGCGGGCCCGGCGCTGGCCGCCCGCGCCGAGCGCCGTCCGGTGGTGCGGTCGCTGCGGGTGCTCGGTTGGCTCGGCCTCGCCGCCGTGCTCACGCCGGTGTTCCTGTACGACCGCAACACCCCCTTCCCCGGCACCGCCGCGCTGCTGCCCGTCCTCGGCACCGCCGCCGTCCTGCTCGCCGGGCACGGCACCCCCGGCGCCGCCGACGCCGGACGGCTGCTCGCCGCCCGCCCGCTGCGCGCCGCCGGACGGCTCTCGTACGCCTGGTACCTCTGGCACTGGCCGGTGCTGACCATCGCCCAGGCCCGCTACGGCCCGCTGCCCTGGACCACCCTGCTCGCGCTCACCGCCGCCGCCGCGCTGCCCGCCTGGCTCACCCTGCGGCTGGTCGAACAGCCGCTGCGCTACGGCAGCAGCCCCGCCCCCCGGCGCGGGCTCGCGGTCGGCGCCAGCGCCCTGGTCATCCCGCTGATCGCCGCGCTCACCCTCGGCGGTGGCACCGTGCGGGCTCTCGGCGACCCCTCCGCCGGGCCCGTGGCGGCCCCCGCCGGAGCCGCCGACGGCCCGAGCCTGCTCGCCCCCGGCGCCCGGGTGCTCACCCTGACGCCGTCGCTGGCCCGGGCCCGGGAGGACTTCCCGCCCGGCAAGGGCTGCGAGATCCCGCTCAACGCCGACAGCAGCCCGCGCTGCCTCTTCGGCGCCGAGGACAGCCCCGACCGGATCGTGCTGCTCGGCGACTCCCACGCCGGGCAGTGGATCTCCGCCGGCCTCGCCCTGGCCGAGCAGCGGCACTGGGCCCTGGAGGTCCTGGTCAAGCCCGGCTGCCCGCTGGCCACCCTCACCGTGCGCAACAACGTGCTCGGCCGCACCTTCGACGAGTGCGACCGCTGGCGCGAGAACACCCTCACCCGGCTGACCTCCGGCCCCAAGCCGCGCCTGGTCCTGATGGCGGGGCTCAACCGGTACGGCAGCCAGGAGGAGCGCGCCGAGGGCTGGACCCGCACCCTGGACCGGCTCACCGCGCTCGGCGCCCCGCTCGCCTACCTCGGCGACACCCCGATGCCCGGCAAGGACATCCCGACCTGCCTGGCCGCCTCCGACGGGCGCTCGGACGCCTGCTTCTTCCCCCGCGACACCGCCTTCGAGCCCGACCCGGTGCTGGACGGCGGGCTCGCCGCCCGGTACGGGGTGCGGACCCTCGACCTCGGCCCGCTGCTCTGCCCCGGCGCCGGGCCCTCCTGCCCGGCGGTGCTGGAGGGCGTGGTGCTGTACCGGGACACCGGGCACATCACCGACACCCTGGCGCGGGTACTGGCGCCCCGGCTGGACAAGGGACTGCTGGGGACGGCGGGAGCCCCGGGCGCACCGGCCGGTTCTGCCGTGCCGACCGGATCGACCGCGTCGACCGGCCCCACCGGGTAGGCCGGCCCGACCGGTTCGGTTGTTCCGACCGGCCCGACCGGTTCGGCCGCGTCCACGGCTCCGGGGCCGCCCTCGGCTCAGCCGCGGATTCAGCCGTAGATGCTGTGGCAGAGCCGGGCCGACTCCGACCCGGCCGGCCAGTGGCCCGCCCGCTCGGCCTGGTCGCAGATGCTGTTCCGGCCCCCGCCCGCCCCGGCACCCGCCGGGGTGGGCGCGGCCGACTGGCCGCGGGCCGGAGCCGGGGCGTGCGGGCTGTGCCCCGGCTTGGGGTGCGCGCTCGCCGAGGCGTGCGCGGCGTCCGTCGTCGCACCGGCCCCCGGCCCGGGCGCGGCCGCCGTCGTACCCGGCCCGCCCACTGCGATCACCGTGCCCGGGGTGGGCGGCGGCAGCGGGGACGGTGCCGGCACGGCCGGTGACGGGGAGACCGGCAGCAACTGCGCCGTCGGGTCCGAGGCGGAGGGCGAGGCGTCCGGCAGCGCCGCCACGCTCAGCTCGTCACCCGCCCCCGGCCCGCACATCACCAGGACGGAGGCCAGCACGGCGCCCGTCCCGACCATCGCGGCCGTCCAGGCCCTGCGTGACAGACGCCTCGGCGGCGGCGTGGCGGTGGACCACGGCGGTAGCGGATCCGTCGGGACCGGCGGCGGCTGCCAAGCGTTCTGCGGCCACTGCCACTGTCCTCCGGTGGGCTGCCCAGTCATGTGCTCGTCCTTCCAGCGGCCCCCCTCAGAACCTTTCCGTGCTCAACGAGCGCGCCGACGCCGGGACATGACCCGGAAGAGGGGTCTGGACGGGCGTTGATTGCCACCGCGCCACATGCTGGGGGGCATGGAGACCAACAGCACGTCCAAACCCCTCGTCGAAGTGGCCGAGTTCCGGACCGACAGCCGCTACCGCCTCATCCACTTCGAGGGCCACGGCTGGGAACCGCTCGCACAGGAGGAGTTCGAGCCGCGCGTCCACCAGCTCTTCCCGGACCTCGACCCGCGCGACCCGCAACGGGTCCACTGGGCCGACCGTCCCTGGGAGTGGCCCGCCTGGCACCCGGGCGAAGCCTGAACGCACCGCCCGAACGCACCGCCCGAACGCACGGGTCGGGCGAGCCGGGCGGGTTCCCGGGCGGGTTCCGGACGGTCCGGAGGGGTCCGGAGGGGTCCGGTATGTCCCGGCCTGAACGGATGTGGCGCGGTGCGGTGCGACCCGAACCGCCCGGTGCAGGAGTGACGGCCCCGTTCCTTCGTTACGCTGAGCGGGTGAGAGTGGATCACTTCTGGCACCGCCTGCCGGGCCGGGCCGCGGGCACCTGCTCGCCGGAGCAACTCGGCGAACTCGTGCCCCGCGACCGCGACGTCCGGTACGACCGGCTGGCCGCCGCCGGCCTCGCCCTCGGCGTGCGGCGCACCGCCGTCCTGATGGAACTCGCGCTCACCGAGAACGGCCTGCATCCCGACCCGGCCGCCCGACTGCCCGTCTACGGCGGCGGCCGGCACCAGCCGGACGGCGCACTGCCGGACGGTGCCGTGCCCGTGCTGCGCCCCGAACAGGTTGCGGAGGCCTCCGCGTTCCTGCGCGACTCGGCGCTCGGCGAACTCGTCCGCCAGCAGAACAGCGTGCTCGCCCGTACGGCCGTGCACCTCGGCTACCCGACGCCGTGGTCCGAGGCCTGGGCGACGCTCGTCGTCCACGACCTGCGCGAGCTGCGGGACTTCTTCGCCCGCGCGGCCGCGGCCGGGGACGCGGTGGCCGTCCGGGAGGCGGAGTGAACACGCCCGCGGGGACCGCCGGGTACGGCGCGGCGGCCGAGCAACTCGCCGTCCAGTACGAGAGCGTGAGCTTCACCGAGGTGCACCGCGAGCTGCACCACCTGTACCCGGCCCCGCCCGCGTCCGTCCTGGACGTCGGCGCCGGCACCGGCCGCGACGCCGCCGCCCTCGCCGCCCTCGGCCACCGGGTGGTCGCGGCCGAGCCGACCCCCGAACTCCGGGCCGTCGGAGAGCGGTTGCACGCCGGCTCGGACGTGCGCTGGGTCGCCGACGCGCTGCCCGAACTGCCCGCGCTCGTCGCCGAGGGCGCGAGCTACGACCTCGTCCTGCTCACCGCCGTCTGGATGCACCTCGCCCCCGCCGAGCGCCCACCCGCGATGGCCGCCCTCACCCGCCTCCTCGCCCCCGCGGGCCGGCTCGCCCTCACCGTCCGCCACGGCCCCGTCCCGCCGGGCCGCCACATGTTCGACCTCCCGGACGAGACCACCGTCACCCTCGCCGCCGACTGCGGGCTGCGCCTCCTCCACCGCGCCACCCGCGCGGACCTGCACGGCCGGGGCGAGGTCCACTGGACGCTGCTGCTCTTCGAACGGGAGGCGTAGCCGCTCGGTCCGGATCGGCAGTGGCGGTGGGCGGGCGACCCCTCCTCGGTGAGGTGCGCCGACGCCTCGGGTGGCTCGGCCCCGTCCCGTCCCGTACGGCCGGCAGGTACCGGCCCGGCGGACCGTTCGCCGGTCGGCCCGGGGCGTGTTCCCCGGCGGTGGAGGAGGGCCGCTACGGCGATCGACGGTCGGCGGGGGCGTCCGTTCGGCGCAGCTTCGTCCGGCGGTGGCCGGAGAGCGTTGTCAGGCGGCACGGGCGACCGGTAGACGGGAGGCTCCGAGCGCCGATCCTCCGAGTACCGGGAGTGCCGTGAACGCCCTGAGACTGCTCGCCGTGCCCGCCGCCGTCCTCGCCCTGACACTGAGCGCCGCGACCGCCGCCCCCGCCGCACCGGCGGCGGCTCCCAACCCCGCGCCCGCCACCGTCACCATCTCCCGGGCGGACGGCGGATCGACCGTCCAGGCGCACGTGGGGGACACCGTGCAGGTGGAACTCCTCGCGCTGCGCGACTACACGGTGACCTGGTACTGGTACGCCCTGGGCACCCCGACCCCCGCCCTGCTCTCGCAGACGGCGGGCAGCGCCGAGCCCAACGGTGACTCCCACGGCACCTTCTCGGTGACAGCCGCCGGGACGGGCGCCATCACCGCGATCGGCCGCTGCGTGCCGGACCGCGGCGCGGTCTGCCCGCCGTGGGTCATCAACTGGAAGGTCACCGTCCAGGTCTCCTGACCGGACCCCGGACGCACCGCCGCCCCGGGCACCGACGACGGCGCCGGGGCGGCGGGACCATGCCCAGACCCTGGGACCGCCGCCCCGCACGAGCGGGAGGCAAGCAACCGCCCCCTGGCCGGGGATGCCGTCCGCAGCGCTGCCGCTGCAGCCGCACCTGCGCCGCCATTTCGTGTACGACCGGTGGTCGGCCCCGGTCCACTGCGGGCCGGGGCCGGAGCTGTACGCGCTGCACTCCTCCGCGACCAGGCGGTGCCCCAGGGCGGTCACGAGGGGCGAGCGAGCACGGTCGCCGCCAGCGGCTCCCGGTCGCCGTAGCAGCGCCGGCCACCGCCCTGCGGCCGAGTCGGCGCCTCCGGCACCACCAACTGGATCAGCTCCCACAACTCGTCCGGGACGAGCCGCTCCACGATCGTCACGAGAGCAGCCTGCAGGCCCACATGAGATGTCTTCTCGGGGCCGCGTCACGCTCGGCAGCGCCCGACAGCTTCGGTCCGGGCAGTGCGGCGATGTCGGCCGTCCCGTCACGCACGGGTGAGGGCCCGGCACATCCGGGCAGGAGCAGGAATGCAGCTGTCCGACGAACGGTTCGAGCTGATCGGTGCCAGCTGGTGGCGGTACGATCCGCGGGGATGTACCGGTCCGTCGCGGCCGCCGGAAAGGAATGATGCCGTGAAGAAATTCATCCTCTTCGATCATGACGGTGTCCTGGTCGACACCGAGTTCTGGTATTTCAGATCCGCGGAACGCGCCCTGGCGGAGGCCGGTTTCACGCTGGACAAGGATCAGTACCTCCGGGACATGGCCCTGGGGGCGGGCTCTTGGGTCCAGGCCAGGGCGGCCGGCATCGACGACCTGACCCTCACCCGGGTTCGCGAGGCCCGTGACGGCTACTACCAGGAGTACTTGCGGACCGAGGCCATCGAGATCGACCGCGTCGTCGACACTCTCGCCGAACTGTCGAGGTTTGCCCGGATGGCCATCGTGACGACCTCGAAGCGGGCCGACTTCGACATCATCCACGAGAAGCGTCGGATCAGGCAGTTCATGGACTTCGTCCTTGTGCGCGAGGACTACGAACTCGCCAAGCCGAACCCGGAACCGTACCTGGCCGGGCTGAAGCGCTTCGGCGCCTCCACGCAGGAGACCCTGGTCGTGGAGGATTCAGCCAGGGGACTGGCCTCGGCGGTGGCCGCCGGCATCGACTGCGCCGTCGTCCACAACGAGTTCACGAAGGCGGACGACTTCTCCCGGGCAACTTACCGGATCGACAGCCTGAGCGAATTGAAGGAAATCCTTCTCATGGAAAGCTGACGCCCCTTTGGCGCGGAGCCCGCAGCGGGTGCACCGGGTGAGGGCCGACAGCCGGCGGACGAGTGATCGCCGTGCCTACCTGCCTCCGTGGCCCCTGCGCGGAACCGGACGGGACGTGCGCGGGACAGTGTGACGGCCGCGCATCGGCGTGGCATCGATGGCTGTTGGAGTTGTGGGTGCGTCGTGGCGCGGGGGGAGTCGGCCCGGGCGCCGTCCCACCCCCCGGGGACCGCGCTGGGTTATAAAAAAAAACCACCCCCCCGCACACACACCCCAAACGGATTGAGGATTGGTGGTGGTAGATAT
>NZ_JBHXTL010000109.1:0-18700 GCF_042677365.1 Kitasatospora sp. NPDC127116 | reverse complement strand
GGGTCGCGCCGGGTGCATGTCCCCGGGCCCGCTCCGGGCGTGCTTGTCCGGGGTTTGGTTTGTGGGGGTGGGTTTCGCCGGCGGTCATGGCCCCCCCCCCCCCCCCCCACGCCGGTGTCACGGTGCGCCGAATCCCTCCTCGACCAGGCGGGTGGCCCAGCGGGTCAGGGCCGGGGCGAGGGGCGGGTGGGTGAGGCCGGCGTCGGCGGCGAGGCGATCGGCGGAGCCGGTGTCGTAGCGGTCCTCGGAGAGGAAGGTGAGGGTCTCCGGGTCGGCGCCGGTGAGGGCGCGGGGGAGGCGGCGGACCAGGGGGACGGGGATCAGGGCGCGGGGCGGGCGGACGCCGAGGTGGCGGGCGAGGAGGGCGATCAGCTCGGGGAGGCAGGGGGTGGTGGGGTCGAGGACGGTGTGGGCCGCGAGCGGGTCGCGGTCGTGCTCGGGCACGGCGGCGAGGAAGCGGGCCAGGTGGTCGACGGTGACGACGGGGAGGAAGGTGCGCCGGGTGCCGGGCAGCAGGGGGAGGCGCCCGCGGTGGAGCTGGCGGACGAGCTGGGCCGGGCCCAGGTACTGGCCGGCCTCGCCGGTCCGGGAGTGGCCGATGACGCTGCTGGGGTTGACGGTGGTGAGCGGGACGCCGAGGCGGGGTGCGGTGACCCGGACGGCGGCGTCGCCGAGGTGCTTGGAGGCCTCGTAGGCGCCGAGGCGGCTGTAGAGGGTGGCGGTGGCGGAGGGGTCGAGGGGGTACCGCGGCCGCGGGTCGCGGCCGACGCGGTAGCCGGAGAGGTGGACCAGGCGGCGCAGCCCGGGCCGGGTGGCGGACCAGTGCAGGGCGTGCAGCGCGCCGTGGAC
Organism: Kitasatospora sp. NPDC127116; assembly: GCF_042677365.1. Lineage (NCBI taxonomy): Bacteria > Bacillati > Actinomycetota > Actinomycetes > Kitasatosporales > Streptomycetaceae > Kitasatospora > Kitasatospora sp. NPDC127116. Next base: position 17,851 of record NZ_JBHXTL010000109.1, on the reverse strand, counting down.
GTTGGCGGGTTCGGCCTGGGCGCGGGTGAGGCCGAAGGCGTAGCGGGCGGCGAGGTTGTGGACGTCGCGGACCTCGCCGAGCCGGGCGTCGTCCGCGGGGGAGAGCCCGAGGCCTGGGCGGGTGAGGTCGGCGGTGACGGTGGTCGGCGCGGTGCCGTCCGCGCCGTGGTCGTGCAGCCACCGGCGCAGGGTGTCCGCGCCGGCGGTGTCGCGGACGGCGGCGGCCACCGGCTCGCCGCGGCCGAGGAGTTCGAGGACGAGCCAGCGGCCGAGGAAGCCGGTGGCGCCGAGGACGAGGGTCCGGGGCGGTGGGGCGGGGGTCACGGTGAACTCCAGGGATCCAGAATCAGTAGACCGGTCTGCATATTTTTTGGGCACGGGCGGGCGGCGGCGCGGGAACGGCCCGCCGCCCGCGGTCCGTCTACCGGCTGCCGAGCAGGTGCCGGACGGCGTGCCGGGCGTGGTCCAGTGGCTCGCGGCTGCGCCGGACGGAGGCGAGGAGGACGGCCCCCTCCAGCAGGGCGAGCGCCTGCCCGGCGGCGGCCCCGGCCTGCGCCGGGCCGAAGCCTTCGCGCTCCAGGCGGTCGGCCAGGACCTGCTGCCAGCCCGCGTACAGCCCGGCGCAGACCGTCCGCAGGGTCTCGTTGGTGCCGGCCACCTCCAGGGCGACGGTGGCGATCGGGCAGCCGCTGGTGTAGTCCGAGCGCTCCAGGCGCTCGGCGAAGGCCTCGATCAGCTGCTCGGCGAGGGTGGCGGTGTCGGCTCCCTCGCCGGCCAGGGCCGTGAGCAGCGCCTCGACCTCCTGGCCGGCCTGGGTGAGCGCGGCGGCCACCAACTGGTCCTTGCCGCCGGGGAAGTGGAAGTAGAGCGAGCCGCGCGGGGCGCCGGTGGCGGCCACGATCCGGTTGAGTCCGGTCCCGAAGTAGCCCTGCGCCTCGATCAGTTCCCTGGTGCCGGCGATCAGCCGGGCCCGGGTCTCCTCGCCCTTGACTCCCATGCGGCGATAGTAGACCGGTCTGCATATTTTTGTCGACGGGCCGTCGGGGCCGCTCCGGCGGTCCTCCGACGGTCGTCCGGCGATCCCTCGGGGCCCCTCGGGGAGGCGCTCGGGCCCTTGTCAGAACCGGAGTTGGGGAGGGTGGCCGGTCCAGTGCAGCTCCTGCGGCAGATGGCCCTGGTCGTTCAGCAGCAGCGCGGCGGGCGGCCGGCCGGGGGTGTAGCGCAGGACGGTCAGCGCCGCGTTGGCTGCGTTGACACCGAGCCAGCGCCAGGCCGGGGCGTCCAGGGCGTGCCGGACCAGCCAGCCGACCAGGAAGGCGTGGGTGACGACCAGCTCGTGCCGCTCCTCCCGGCCCGGCACCGGCCCGGTGAACCGCTCGACGGCCCGCCGCGCCAGCGCGGCGCCCTGCTCCCGCTCCTGCGCCGTGGTGGACGAGAGGTAGTTCAGCAGGAACTCGGCGCTGTCCTCGGGGAGTTCGTCCCGCTCGGGCACGTGCGGCACGAAGTCCCCGGCCTCCTCGCACTGCTGCGGCCGCACGCCGGTCAGCTGCTCCGCGACCAGCCGCGCGGTCTCGGCGGCCCGGGGCAGCGGGCCGTGGTGCAGCGCCGAGACCGGACGGCCGGCCAGCCGCCGGCCCAGCAGGGCGGCCTGTCGGCGTCCGGCGGCGGTGAGCCCGCTGCCGTCGCCTTCGGACGCGGCCTCGCCGTGGCGGGCCAGGTAGAGGTAGCGGGTGGCGCGGTCGGTCATGCTCGGGGGCTCCTCACGGTGGACGAAGATCGATTCGCCCCGGAGTGACGCGACGTGGGCCGTGCCCGGTTCCGGCTCGGGCGGTGCCGGTTCCGACTTGGGCGGCGCCCGTTCCGGCTCAGCCGGTGCCCGGTTCTGGCTCAGCCCGCGTGGGCCTCGTCCAGCAGCGCCAGCTCCTCGGCCGACAGCCGCAGCGCCCCGGCGGCGATGTTGTCCTCCAGGTGCGCCACGTCGCCGGTGCCCGGGATGGCCAGCACGTGCGGGCCGCGGTGCAGGGTCCAGGCCAGCCGCACCTGTGCGGTGCTCACCCCGCGCGCCTCGGCCACCGCCCGGACCTGGCCGGGCTCGGCCTCGCCGGCACCGCCCTCCCGCCCGGCCCCGGCGATCGCGTAGAAGGGGACGAAGGCGATGCCCTGCTCCCCGCAGATCCGCAGCACCTCGTCCTGCGCCGGCGTGGCTCCGATGCCGTACGGGTTCTGCACGCAGACCACCGGCGCGATGGTCTGCGCCTCGGCGAGCTGGTGCGGGTGGACGTTGGACAGGCCCAGTCGGCGGATCAGCCCGGCCCGGCACAACTCGGCCAGCGCGCCGAAGCGTTCGGCGACCGAGTCGGTGCCGAGGACGCGCAGGTTCACCAGGTCGAGGTGGTCGCGGCCGAGCTGACGCAGGTTCTGCTCCACCTGGGCGCGCAGCCGCTCGGGGGTGCGGGCGTGCTCGATCCACTCGCCGTCGAGGCCGCGGCCGGGCCCGACCTTGGTGGCGATCACCAGGTCGTCGGCGTACGGCGCGAGCGCCCGGTTGATCAGCTCGTTGGCGGAGCGCAGCGGGGAGAAGTAGAAGGCGGCGGTGTCGATGTGGTTGACGCCCAGCTCGACCGCGCGGCGCAGCACCCGCAGCGCCTGCTCGCGGTCGCGGGGGACGGCGTGCGGGACGAGTGCCGGGCCGGTCTGGGGCAGGCGCATGGTGCCGAAGCCGATCCGGTGGACGGTGCGGTCGCCGAGCTTCCAGGTGCCGGAGGCGGCGGCCGTGACGGGGGTGGTGGCCGTGACGGGGGCGGCGGGGGTGACGGGGGTGTTCGCAACTGCGCTCGAAGTCATGCCCATGATGATCACTGCTGCACCGGCCTGAGCGCCAACGATTCGACCATGTGTGAATCCACGGGGGTGAGCTCGCCCACCGGGCCGGGCGGTCGGCGCTGCACGCGCGGACGGCGTCGGCGGAGGAGTGAGCGGGTGTTGCTCCGTGCGCCGGCGTGTCGCCCCGGATGCCGGTGTCATCGGGCCGCAGGCGCCGGACGGCCGTAATGTGCGGGACATGACACCCAATCGAGGTCCCCGGCAAGGCCCCCGGCATCCCCGGCGCCCCCGGCGGCGCCGCCGTCGGACCGTTCTCGTCGCCGCGCTGCTCGGGGCCGCCGTCGGCGCCGTCGCGCTCGCCGGGGCACCGGTGCGGTCGGCCGCCGCACCCGCCGCCGCCCCGGCCTCCGCCGCACCCGCCGCCGACACCCGGCTCCGCCCGGCCGGCGCACCGCCGACCGTGTACGCGCACCGCGGCGCCTCCTCCGCCGCGCCGGAGAACACCCTGGTGTCGGACGAGGTGGCCCGCCGGGCCGGCGCCGAGTGGGTCGAGAACGACGTCCAGCCCAGCAGGGACGGCGTCCCGTACGTGCTGCACGACGACACCGTGGACCGCACCACCGACGGCACCGGCCGGATCCGCGAGCTGACCGCCGCCCAACTGGACGCGCTGGACGCCGGCTCCTGGTTCGCCCCGGCCTACGCGGGCACCCGCCTGCCGACCCTGGTCGCCCAGTTGGAGGACCTGCGCACCCGCGGTGGCCGGCTGCTGCTGGAGATCAAGGGGCCGCACAGCCGCGACGAGGTCGCCCGGATCGTCCGGGAGGTGCGCGACCACGGCATGGCCGACCGGGTCATGGTCCAGAGCTTCGAGGTCGACGCCCTGCGCCACACCCGCGAACTGGCCCCCGAGCTGCCGCTCGCACTGCTCCGCTCCACGCTGGACGCCGACCCGGTCGCCACCGCCCGGGACCTCGGCCTGGCCGCCTACCACCCCTCGGACGAGGCGCTCTCCGCCCGCCCCGGCGCGGTCGGGGAACTGCATGCCGCCGGGGTGGCGGTCAACGTCTGGACGGTCGACCTGCCCGCCCGCTGGAGGGCCCTCACGACGGCGGGCGTGGACGGGATCATCACCAACCGCCCGGCGGAGCTGGCCGGTTGGGCCGCGGCCTGGTCGGCGTCGGGCGCCGCCGGTTAGGCTGCCCGGCGTGGAGCAGGAGAACGGGGCGGGCGCTCGGCCGACGGACGACCGGGCCGCCGAGGAGTGGGCCGCCGAGGAGTGGGTCCGCAGGCACTTCGGCCTGGTCCCGGAGCCGCAGGGCTCGCTGACCGCCTTCGACGGTCGCCTCGTCGTCGACCTGGACACCCGGCTCGTCACCGTGGACGGCCGCGAGGTGCGGCTCGACCGTGCCGACGTCAAGCTGCTGCGCGGCCTGATCGAGCTGGGCGAGGGCGTGCACCAGGCGTACTCGATCATGTGGAAGGTCTACAACGCACCGTTCCACCCCCACGAGCTGACGTTCCCGATGACGCGGCTGAGGTGGAAACTCGGCGAGCCCTCCTGGATCGTGCGGACCGAGGAGGGCTACGGCCTGCGGCCCCCCGAGCTGCCGTAGCCGGACGGGGACCGTCATCGAAGCCCGACCCGCCGCGCCGGGTGGCGGAGGCCTCTGCGAGAGTGCGGGCATGACGCCTCCGATCCTCAGCTGCGCCGTCCTGGACGACTACCAGGGCGTCGCCACCAGCAGCGCCGACTGGTCCCCGGTGGCGGGCCGGGTCTCGGTGACGGCCTTCCGCGAGCACTTCGGCTCGGAGGACGAGCTGGCCGCCGCGCTCGCCGGGTTCGACATCGTGGTCACCCTGCGCGAGCGGGTGCCCTTCCCGGCCTCGCTGTTCGCCCGGCTGCCGCGGCTCCGGCTGCTGGTCGCCTCCGGGATGCGCAACGCGGCGATCGACCTCGCGGCCGCGCAGGCGCACGGGGTGACGGTCTGCGGCACCGCCAGCTCGGGCACCCCGCCGGTCGAGCTGACGTGGGCGCTGCTGCTCGGACTGGCCCGCGGCATCGTCCAGGAGAACACCGCGCTGCGCGAGGGCGGCCCCTGGCAGAGCACCGTCGGCGCCGACCTGCACGGCCGCACGCTCGGGCTGCTCGGCCTCGGCCGGATCGGCGGCCGGGTGGCCCGGGTCGGCCTGGCCTTCGGCATGGACGTGGTGGCCTGGAGCCGGAGCCTGACCGACGAGCGGGCCGCCGGGGCGGGCGTGCGGCGCGCGGCCGACAAGGAGGAGCTGCTCCGCGAGAGCGACTTCGTCTCGATCCACCTCGCCCTCAACCCGGGCACCCGGGGGCTGATCGGCGCGGCCGAGCTGGACCTGATGAAGCCCGGGGCGTACCTGGTCAACACCTCCCGGGCGGCGATCGTCGACCAGGACGCGCTGCTCACCGCGCTCACCGGCGGCCGGATCGCGGGCGCGGGCGTCGACGTCTTCGACATCGAACCGCTGCCCGCCGACCACCCGATGCGCACCGCTCCCCGGCTGCTGGCCACCCCGCACCTGGGGTACGTGTCGCAGGACAACTACCGGCGCTACTACGAGGAGGCGGTGGAGGACGTCGCGGCGTTCCTGGCGGGCGAACCGATCCGTCGGCTGGGCTGACGCCTCCTGCGCCAGGGGGCCCTCCGCCGCATACTGACGGCATGACGGGTGGAGACGGCGGCCGGGCCGCGGGCCGGCGCGGGGTGCTGCGGGCGGGCGCGGCGGCGCTGGTGCTGGGTGCGGCGGGGTGTACGGGCGGGAGCAGGCCGCGGGCCGCGAGCACCGGCCCGGCTGCCACGACGCCTGCCGCCACGACACCCGTAGCTACGACGCCCGCCGCCACGAGTAGCGCCGGAACGCCCGCGCGGACACCGACCCCGCTGCCCCGGCCGCCCCTCTGGCAGCCCGGCCCCGGCGAGATCCAGCCCGACGTCAAGCGCCGCGCCGTCGAGCTGGTCGCCGCGCTCGGCGCCTGGCCGCCCGGCGGGCAGGGCACGGAGGCGGCCCGTGCCCGGGTGGCGGCGCTCGGCCTGCCGCCCGCGCTGGCCGACGCCGCGGGTCCGCTCGCCCCGGCGGCGGCCGAGGCGAGCCTGGAGGTGATCGTCGCCCAGTACGGCGGCATCCTCGACGACTCGGCGAGCGTGCTCGTGGTCTGCCGTCAGTGGACGCGCGGTCCGGACGGTTCGGTGGCCGAGGGCGGCACCACGGTGGACGTCCGGCTGAGCCGGGCCGAGCCGCGCTGGACGGTCACCGAGCTGCACCCGGGAGCGGCGGGCCCGGCGGCCGCCGCACCGCCGCCCGCGGTGGCCCGGGTGCTGGCCGAGCCCCGGATCGAGCTGCCGCCCGAGGCCGCCGCCGACCTGCGCAGCGGCACCGTGCACGACAGCGTGCTGGAGGCGATGCTGCGGCTGGCCGGCCCGTACACGCTCTCGGTGAGCGTGGTGCGGACCGGCCACCCGCTGGACGTCTTCGGGACGACCCGGCCCAGCGACCATCCGCTGGGCCGGGCCTTCGACGTCTGGCGGATCGACGGGCTGGCCGTGGTCGACCCGGGTACGTCCCGGCAGCTGGTCGAGTCCTTCATGCGGGACGCGGCCGCCGCCGGTTCGTACAACGTGGGCGGGCCGGTGGCGATCCCGGGCGCCGGCAACCGGTTCTTCACCGACGACACCCACCACGACCACTGCCACGTGGGGTTCAACCACTAGGCATTCAGCTGACGTTGACCCCGCTCCAGGCCGCCGCGACCGCGTTGTACTCGGTGCTGGAGGCGCCGTACAGGTCGCGGGCCGCGTTCAGGGAGGCGGCGCGGGCGCCCTTGTAGTTGGTGGTGGAGGTCATGTAGACGGTCAGCGCGCGGTACCAGATCTTGGCGATCTTGTCGTGGCCGATGCCGGTCACCGTGGAGCCGTTGCAGGTCGGGCTGTTGTAGGTGACGCCGTTGATGGTCTTGCTGCCGCTGCCCTCGCTGGCCAGGTAGAACCAGTGGTTGCCGACGCCCGAGGAGTAGTGCACGTCGAGCCTGCCGACGCTGCTGCTCCAGCAGTCGGCCGAGGAGCCGTCCAGCGAGGGCTTGTCGAAGCGGCGCAGCCACGGCGGGGTGGACTGGTCGCTGAACAGGTAGTCGCCGGTGTCGACGCTGTTGTTGGCGTACCACTCGACCATGGTGCCGAAGATGTCGCTGGTGGACTCGTTGAGGCCGCCGGACTCGCCGCTGTAGCGCAGGTTGGCGGTGGCGCTGGTGACGCCGTGGGTCATCTCGTGGCCCATGGTGTCGAGGTCGACCTGCTCCGGGTCGCTGCTGCCGTTGCCGTCGCCGGTCATCATGCAGAAGCAGCTGTCGGACCACTGGGCGTTGTCCCAGTTGGTGCCGACGTGGACGAAGACGGTGGCGCCCTTGCCGTCGTTCTTGATGCCGCTGCGGCCGTGGACGTTCTTGTAGTAGTCGTACGTCCAGGCGGTGTTGGCGTGGGCGTCGACGGCGGCGGTGGAGCGGTCGGTGGAGAACTTCTTCCCGTCGCCCCAGACGTTGGTGGTGCTGGTGAACGCGGTGCCGGAGGTCGCCTTGATCGAACTCGCGGAGAGGTTGTTGGCGTCCTTGGTGACGTGGCCGCGGACCGGGTCGGTCAGGGTGTAGCCGCCGCCGGACTTGGCGGTGGTGTCGATGCTGATCCTGCCGGTGTACTCGGAGTTCCCGGTGCCGGTCGCCTGGTGCTCGGCGTCGTAGGACTCGATCTGCTCGCCGGTGGTGGCGTCGGTGACGACGACCTTGCCGGCCGGCTCGCCGTGCGCGCCGGTGCCCTCGACGGTGGTGCGCCAGGCCAGCCGGGGCGTGCCGTCGGCGGCCCAGACGACCAGCTCGGGGGTGCTGACGGCGTCCTGGACGCCCGGGGCGGCGGCGAGCGCGCCGGCCGCGCCGGACTGCGCGGTCACCTTCGGGACGGTCGACTTGACGGCGGCGTCGTGGGCGGCCGCGCGGGAGGAGTCCTTGAGCCTGCCCTTGGCGTCCTGGTGGACGACCAGGTCGCCGCCGACCACCGGCAGGCCCTGGAAGGTGCGGTCGAAGCGGACGTGCGAGGCGCCGTCGGCGTCCAGCACGACGTCCTTGAGCACGAGGCCCTGGCCGGCGCCGAAGCCGAACACCCCCGGGTTGTGGGTGACGTTGGCGCGGGCCTGGGATATCGCGGCCTCGCGCGGGGCGGTGGCGGCGGAGGCCGTGGCGGCCGGGACGGTGGCGCCGGCGAGGGCGGCGACGACCGCGACGGCTCCGGCCACGCGGGCACGGCGGGAGGAAGGCGTGGGGGTCACTCTGACTCCAGTGGGGGTAGCTGTGCAGGGAAAGGAGCTGCGTCAGAGATTGACCGGGGTCAGTCAGATTCAGCTAGAGGGAAGGTCATAACTTTGCCAAGTCGTGTCCTTGGTCGATAAAAAATGATCAGAACTTAACAAGGGGTCTACAGTGCCGTCGTGACGATCGACTACCTGTGGCGCGGCCCGCTCACCGACCCCGAACTCGACACCCTGCACGCCGAAGGCTTCGGCCACCCCGGGGAACCGGGCGACCGGATCGCCCGCCTGGAGCGGCACAGCCTCGGCTGGGTCACCGCCCGGCGCACCGCCGACGACGCCCTGGTCGGCTTCGTCAACCTCGCCTGGGACGGCGGCGCCCACGCCTTCCTGCTCGACACCGTGGTCGCCCCGGACGCCCGGCGGCAGGGCATCGCCACCCGGCTGGTCGCCGAGGCCGCCGACGGCGCCCGCGCGGCCGGCTGTACCTGGCTGCACGTCGACTACGAGCCCCACCTGCGCCCCTTCTACCTCGACGCCTGCGGCCTGCGCCCCACCGACGCGGGGCTGTTGGCGCTCTGACCACACGCCCTAGGCTTCCGTCCCATGGACGGATGGGTGGGGGCCTGGACCGGTGGCCGGGCGGCGGTCCACGTGGGCGACGTGGCGGACTTCAACGCGCAGTTCCTCGCACCCGGCATGGACGAGGCCCAGCGCCTGCGTCGGCTGCGGCAGGCGCACCACTACGCCTGCCTGGCCGTCTGCTACAGCCCCGAACCGGCCCTGCTGGTCCTGCCCGCCGAGGTCGCTCCCGAGTGGACCGACTGGCTGGCCCGGGAGTTGGCCTGGGGCCCGGTCGAGGTGCACAGCGGTGTGGCGCCGGACCGGACGGTGGCCGAGGCGCTCGCCGCCCGCCCCGCCCTGGCTGCCCGGATCGCCGACTCCGGCCGCCCGGTGGTGAGTTGGGGGCGGAACGCCGCGCACGGCGAGGGGCCCGAGCTGGCCGCCGTGCGCCGCTACGAGTCCAAGGCCGCCGCCCACGAGCTGTTCGCCGCCCTCGCCCCCGGGCACCCGGGGATCGTGGTCCCGGACCAGGAGCGCCCGGCCGGCCGCCGCCGGGCCGCCCGTCGGCTCACCGCCCGCGCCGTCCGCGGGCGGACCACCGTACTGAAGAGCCCGTACGGCGTCGGCGGCTACGGCACCGTGGTGGTGGAGCCCGCCGAGCTGTTCGCGGCGGGCGGCGGCAGGGCGCTGCTGCGGCACCTGGTGCGTACCGAAGTCCTGCCGCCCGAGGGTGAGTTGCTGCTGGAGGAGTACGTCGATCCGGGCCCGGCGGCCCGGCTGCGCGACCTCACCTACGACGCCCTGGTCGGCCAGGACGGCACCGTCCACCCGGTCGGCGCCGGTGCCATGGACGTGGCCGGCACCCGCTACCAGGGCGTCACCGTCGGCCCCGGCGTGCTGCCGAAGGAAGCCGCCGACACCGCCCGCCGGTTCGCCCTGGCGGTGGGGGAGCGGCTGGCCGCCGAGGGCTACCGCGGCTGGTACGACGTCGACTTCGTCACCGACCGGGAGCGCCGGCTCGCCCCCACCGAGATCAACCTGCGGCTCACCGGCCCGGCCGTCGCCTTCGTGCTGGCCGCCCGCCTCGACCGGGTGCGCGGCCCCGGCCACCTGGTGCGCACCCTGGACGGGATGCCGCTCGGCGCCCGGCTCGCCCCGGCCGCGCTGCACGACCACCTGGAACGGCTGCGCCCGCGCTGCGCCCGGCTCGGCGTCACCCTGCTGCCGCTGATCCCGACCGCCTGCCACGACCCGGAGCCCGTCGTCGGCCTCGCCCTCGCCGGGCCGGACGCCGAGGCGCTGGACGCGGCCGAGGCGCTGGTCGAGGCCGCGAACCAGGGGCTGACCGGGATGTTCGAGGCGCTCAGGTGATGTTCGAGGCGCTCAGAGATGCCGGCCCTTCCTTTCGCCCCCTCCGGCCGGAGGCTGCCAGAGCATGAACCGGATCAGCACCAGCGCCGCGAGCATCAGCGGGACGTTGAACGCGAACACCATCACGGTCTCGCGCAGCCAGTCCGTGGCTTTGGTGAGCCGGTACAGGTTGTCCTGCGGCCACCAGTTGACCAGCAGCCAGGTGATCGCCAGGTGGGCCAGCGCCGAGAGCCGGACCGGCCTGCCCTGCCGCAGGACGGCCTCGAAGCCGGCACCGAACCAGACGAGCCCGGCGCCGAACGCCAGGTTCTCGCAGAGATAGAGCAGCCGGAACCAGCCGCTGTACGGGGAGGGGACGCCGGTGAGATCGGTCGAGCCGGGGAAGAGCACATCGGTCATCGCCCACGCGCCCGCGGCGAAGATCAGCACGCAGAAGACCGCGCCGCAGCCGCTCCCGACGTCCGAGTCCCCGGAACCGCCGCCCGCCTTGCCGCCGCTCCGGCCGCCGCCCCCGGTCTTGCCGCCGCTCCGGCCGCCACCGGCCTTGGCGGAGCGCCGGGCGGCGTGTCCCGGCGGGGCCGGCAGCGGCAGGGCCGCGCGGTTCAGCTTGCCGGCCCGGGTGCGCGGCAGCTCGGGAACCGGGACGACGGCGGCGGGCACCGACTGGCCCCTGAGCGCGGTCCTCAGGTACTGGGAGAGCGACCAGCCGTCGGCGCCGTCCGTGCCCGGCTCGGTCACCGCGTAGCCGACCAGCTGCGGCTTCCCCGGCACCGTCTCCACCTCGACGACGGCCGCCTCCCGCACCGCCGGGTGCCCGCGCAGCACGCCCTCCGCGCGGACCGCCGCCCGGACCCGCGCCAGCACGCTTGTCGGCCGTCTCGTGCCGAGCGGTCCGATCACGGTCGCGGCCCGGGCGGTGAACTCCAGCACGCCGTCCGCCCGCAGCACCCCGAGGTCGCCGGTCAGCAGCACCCGGCCGTCCGGGTCGAAGTCCGCCCGGACGAAGCGACGGGCGGTGTCCGTGGGCCGGTTGAGGTAGCCGCGGGTCAGGCCGGCGCCGGCGATCGCGATCTCGCCCGTCATGCCCTGCTTGGCGGGGGTGCGGTTCGGGCCGAGCACGTACACCCGGGTGCCGGGAAAGGGCCGGCCGACCAGCGAGACCCGTTCGGCGCCCTCGGCGGCGGCGGTGCCCCGCGCGTCGAAATAGGTGCTGTCCACGGTGGCCTCGGCCAGCCCGTAGACGTTCAGCACCCGGGTGCCCGCGCCGAGCAGGCGTTGCAGGCCCAACTGCTCGTCCAGGTACCACTTCTCGGCGCCGACGGTGAGCAGCCGTACCCCGGGCAGGCCCGCGCCGGCCCCCGCGCCGCCGGCCTCGGCCAGCAGGGCGGTCAGCCGGCGCGCGGTGCGGACGTTCAGCTCCAGGACGGTGATCCGCTCCGCGGCCACCAGGGCGGGCAGCGCCCCGAGGTCGGCGGCGCGGTCCAGGGTGAGGTTGAACGGGGTGACCACCAGGGTGGCGCCGGTGCAGAGCGCACGCACCCAGTCGGCGGTGAAGACGTCGAACTCCAGGCTCGCCGTCTGCAGGATCCGGTCCTCGGCGGTCAGCTCGTACACCTCGCGCCAGCCCTCGTACGCGGCCAGCAGGTTGCGGTGCTCGACCAGCGCGCCGGCCGGCAGGCCGGTGGAACCGGAGGTGTAGAAGACGCAGGCGAGGTCCCCGGGGCCGGTCTCGGGCGGCGCGAACGGCGCCGTCACGAGTGTCTCCGTCGTGGGTGTCTCCGTCGTGGGTGTCTCCGTGTCGACGCAGACCAGCCGGGCCCCGCCGGCGTCCGCCAGCCGTACCCGGTGGCACTCCTCGGTGACCACCAGGTCCGGTGCGGCGTCCGCGAGCACGTGCCGCAGCAGCGCGTCCGGCGCGGCCGGTTCCAGCGGCACGAACGCCGCGCCCGCCTTCAGCACGGCCAGCAGCGCCACGTACACCTCGGTGCCCCGGCCGAGCGCGACCGCCGCCCGGCCGCCCGGGGCCAGGCCCCGCTCCGCCAGCACCGCGGCCAGCCGCCCGGCCCGCGCGTCCAGCTCCCCGTAGCTCAGCTCCCGCTCGCCGCAGCGCACGGCCACGGCCTCCGGCGCCAGCCGGGCCTGCCGTTCGACCAGCGCGTGCAGGGTGTCGACCCGCTCCCCGGTCATCCTCGTCCCCCTCGTCCCCGCTTCCCCTCGGAGGCACGATCCTCCTCCCAACTCCCTCCGGGCAACAGGGTTCTGGCGCGTCCACCCCTCGGACGTCCGGGCCGGTCCACGGCCGACGGTTGTACTCTGCACGCGGACGGACGGCGCCGGCCCGTCCGGTGCGGCGCCCCGCCCGCACCCTGCCCGGCGCCGCGATCGGAGTCCCATGAATTCATCCGCCCCCGACTTCGACGGGCCGCTGCTGCGCACCCGGGACGTGGACGTCGTGCGCGACGGCCGCCACCTGTTGCGCGGGATCACCCTGGAGATCCGGCCGGGCGAGCACTGGGCGCTGCTCGGTCCGAACGGCGCGGGCAAGTCCACCCTGCTCGCGCTGCTCGGCGCGGTCTCCCACCCCACCCGCGGCGAGGTGGACGTGCTCGGGCGCCGGCTCGGCCGGGTGGACGTCTGCGAGCTGCGCGCCCACCTGGGGCACGTCAACCCGCGCCACCCGCTGCGTTCGCCGCTGACCGTGCGCGAGGTGGTGCTCACCGGGCACACCAACACGATCGAGCCGGAGTTCCACCGCAAGCCGGCCCCGGAGGCGCTGGAGCGGGCCGAGCGGCTGATCGACACGCTCGGGATGCGCGCGATGGCCGACGCCGCGTGGACCACGCTGTCCCAGGGCGAGCGCGGCCGGGCGCTGATCGCCCGCGCGCTGATGCCCAGCCCCCGGCTGCTGCTGCTCGACGAGCCCGCCACCGGGCTCGACCTGACCGCCCGCGAACTGCTGCTGGACAGTCTGGACCTGCTGCGCCACCAGCATCCGGAGCTGGCCAGCGTGCTGGTCACCCACCACCTGGAGGAGCTGCCGGAGAGCACCACCCACGCCCTGCTGCTGCGCGGCGGCGAGTGCGTCGCGGCCGGGCCGGTGGCGGAGGTGATGACGACGGAGCTGATCAGCGAGACCTTCGGGCACCCGATCAGGATCAGCCGCCACGAGGGCCGCTGGACGGCCCGGGCGGCCGCCCGCCGGACACCGGGAAGGTAACGGTTCAGGGGGTGGGTGTAGACGAAAAATCGTCTTTACGTAAGGTATGCCTTAGCTAATGATGGTCGGCTGGCCCCCAGCCGCCCGCACTGCCATGGCACACCCATGCCCTTTTCCGTTGGAGCCCGCATGTCCGCCCGTCGCCGTTCCACCGCAGCCGCGCTGCTCACCCTCGCCGTGGCGACCGCAACCCTGGCCGGCTGCGCGTCCAAGAAGGACGACAAGGCGGCCTCCTCCGGCGCGGTCACGGTGAACGCGACCGACACCGCCTGCGAGGTCTCCAAGACGACCTTCCCGGCCGGCCACGTCGTGCTGGACATCAGCAACAAGGGCTCCAAGACCACCGAGGTCTACGTCTACGGCGACGGCGACAAGATCGTCACCGAGCGCGAGAACATCGGCCCCGGCACCAAGGCCAGCATCAACGCCGAGATCAAGGCCGGCTCGTACGAGATCGCCTGCAAGCCCGGCATGGTCGGCGACGGCATCCGCCAGAAGATCACCGTCACCGGCGAGGGCGGCAGCGCCGCGCCGACCGACCCGCGCCTGGCCGCCGCCGTCACCGCCTACCGCACGTACGCCCAGGAGCAGGCCGACGCCACCATCCCGGCCGTCGAGGCCTTCGCCGCCGCGATCAAGTCCGGCGACCTGGAGAAGGCCAAGTCGCTGTACGCGCCCTCGCGCACCGGCTGGGAGCGCACCGAGCCGGTCGCCGAGAGCTTCGGCGACGTCGACCCGAAGACCGACACCCGCGAGGACAAGCTGGAGCAGGGCCAGGAGTGGACCGGCTGGCACAAGCTGGAGAAGTCGCTCTGGGCCGACGCGAAGATCGGCGACGACGAGAAGAAGCTCGCCGACCAGCTGGTCGCCGACCTCAAGGACTGGCAGAAGAAGATCCCCGAGGCCGAGATCACCGCGACCAGCATGGCCAACGGCGCCAAGGAGCTGCTGGACGAGGTCGCCACCAACAAGATCACCGGTGAGGAGGACCGCTACAGCCACACCGACCTGGCCGACTTCCAGGCCAACGTCGAGGGCGCGCAGAAGGCCTACGAACTGCTGAAGCCGGTCGCCTCCGAGAAGGACGCGGAGCTCGCGAAGACGTTGGACTCCGAGTTCGCCGCCATCAACGCCCTGCTGGCCAAGTACAAGCAGGCCGACGGCACCTTCACCTCCTACGACAAGGTCACCGAGACCGAGCGCAAGGCCTTCTCCGACGCGGTCAACTCGCTGGGCGAGCCGCTGTCGAAGCTGGCCGCCGCCGTGGTCGTCAAGTAACCGGCCACCCCGCCCGAAGTACCCCGCCGACGCCGTGGCGGCCCGCGATCCGGGCCCCACGGCCTCCGTGGGTCAGCGCACAGTCCAGCACAGTAGAAGGGCCCGCCCGCCGATGGACGCGGAGAACGAGCAGCAGAACGGGACGCCGGCCACCGCCGACGCCTCCGGCACCAGGAGCGCGGTCAGCCGACGCGCCGTCATCGGCTGGGCCGGCGCGGGCGTCGCGCTCGGCGCCGCCGCCGTCGGCTCGGTGGCGGCCGCCACCCGGCAGGACGACGCCGTCCCGGTCGCCGTCCCGGTCGGCGCCGAGCTGCCGTTCTACGGCGAGCACCAGGCGGGCATCTCCACCCCGGTCCAGGACCGGCTGCACTTCGCCGCCTTCGACGTCTCCGAGAAGGCCACCCGGGAGTCCCTGGTCAAGCTGCTCAAGGAGTGGACCAAGGCGGCGGCCGCGATGACCGGCGGCCGCGAGGTCGGCACCGGCGCGGTGCCCGGCTCGCCGGAGGCGCCGCCGGACGACACCGGCGAGGCCCTCGGCCTGCCCGCCTCCCGGCTCACCCTGACCATCGGTTTCGGCCCGAGCCTGTTCGAGAAGGACGGCGTGGACCGCTTCGGCCTCCGGGCCAAGCGCCCCGAGGCCCTGATCGACCTGCCGAACTTCAAGGGCGACAAGCTCGACCCGACCCGCAGCGGCGGCGACCTCTGCGTCCAGGCCTGCGCCGACGACCCGCAGGTCGCCGTGCACGCGATCCGCAACCTGGCCCGGATCGGCATGGGCACCGTCAACATCCGCTGGTCGCAGCTGGGCTTCGGCAAGACCTCCTCGACCACCCCGGACGAGCAGACCCCGCGCAACCTGATGGGGTTCAAGGACGGCACCCACAACATCGCGGGCACCGACACCGGGAAGCTGGCCGACCACGTCTGGGCCGCGCCCGGCGACGGCCCGGAGTGGATGACCGGCGGCTCCTACCTGGTCGCCCGGCGGATCCGGATGCACATCGAGACCTGGGACCGCGCCTCGCTCAAGGACCAGGAGGACACCTTCGGCCGCACCAAGGGCGAGGGCGCCCCGTACGGCAAGGGCAAGGAGCACGACGCGCCGGACCTCAAGGCGATGCCCGCGACCTCGCACGTCGCGCTCGCCCACCCGGACGCCAACGACGGCCTGATGATCCTGCGCCGCGGCTTCTCCTTCACCGACGGCACCGACGGCCTCGGCCGCCTGGACGCCGGGCTGTTCTTCCTCGCCTACCAGCGCGACACCCGCAAGGCCTTCGTTCCGCTGCAGACCCGCCTCGCGGCGAGCGACAAGCTCAACGAGTACATCCAGCACGTCGGCTCCGCCCACTTCGCCTGCCCGGCGGGCGTGCGCAAGCCGGGGGAGTGGTGGGGCCAGGCCCTGCTCGGCTGACCCCACCCGCCCCCCGGTACCACCTCTACACCCCCCCAGGAGCCCGCGTGTTCGGCAACTACCTGATCGGCCTGCGCGAAGGCCTCGAAGCCAGCCTGGTCGTCTGCATCCTGATCGCCTACCTGGTCAAGACCGGCCGCAAGGACCGGCTGCCGCCGGTGTGGATCGGCGTCGGCTCGGCCGTGGCGCTCTCCATGGCCTTCGGCGCGCTGCTGCAGTTCGGCTCCTCGCAGCTCACCTTCGAGGCCCAGGAGGCGCTCGGCGGCTCGCTGTCGATCATCTCGGTCGGCCTGGTGACCTGGATGGTGTTCTGGATGCGGCGCACCGCCCGGCACCTGAAGACCGAGCTGCACGGCAAGCTGGACGCGGCGATCGCGATGGGCACCACGGCCCTGGTGGTCACCGCCTTCCTGGCCGTCGGCCGCGAGGGCCTGGAGACCTCGCTGTTCATCTGGACCGCGGTCCAGGCCACCGGCGACGGCTGGAACCCGCTGATCGGCGCCGCGCTCGGCCTGCTCACCTCGGTGCTGCTCGGCTGGCTGTTCTACCGGGGCGCGCTGAAGATCAACCTGGCCAAGTTCTTCACCTGGACCGGCGCGATGCTGGTCGTGGTCGCGGCCGGCGTCCTCGCCTACGGCGTGCACGACCTCCAGGAGGCCGGCTGGCTGCCCGGTCTGCAGAGCACGGCCTTCGACATCTCCAGCACCATCCCCAAGGACAGCTGGTACGGCACCCTGCTGAAGGGCGTCTTCAACTTCCAGCCGGACCCGACGGTGCTCCAGCTGGTGATCTGGCTGCTCTACCTGGTCCCGACCCTGGCCGTGTTCTTCAACGTCCTCGGCGGGAAGAGCGGGAAGCCCGCCCGGCCGGTGGCCGCGAAGCCGGCCGCCTGATCCGCTCCTCCTCCACCCGTACCGCCCCGTCCGGCACCCGCCGGGCGGGGCGGTGTCGTGTGAGCGGCGCCAGTTCGCGCCAGTAGCGGCCGAAACCGGTCAGGAAAAGGAAGAAAACGGTCAGCTCTGACAAACTGCAGCCTCAATGGAACCGTTCTGCCACGGCCTTCGTACTTAGGGTGACAGACCCATGCCATTACTCACCCTTGGGGGGACCATGACCGTTCGCAGGCCTGCCAGGTTAGTCGCCGCCGGTGTCGCCGCCCTCGCGGCGACCGTCCTGCTGACCGCGTGCGACGACGTGAAGTACACCGACGACAAGCCGGGCGACCCGAAGGCGAGCGCCGCCGGGGCCACCGTCCCCGGCGACCCGATGGCCGGCCAGGCGGCCGGTTCGCGGTGCAAGAGCGACGAGATCACGGCCACCGTGCAGCTCAAGGGCGCGGGCTCGGCCATGCTGACGATCAAGAACAAGAGCGACCACAACTGCACCCTGTACGGGTACCCGGGCTTCGGCGGCCTGAAGGCCGACAACAGCGCGGACGCGCTGTCGGCCAACCGCGAGGCCCACCCCGGGCCGGCGGTGCTGGTCACCCTGAAGCCCAACAAGTCCGGCTACGCGGGCCTCAAGTGGAGCGCCTGCGACAAGTCGGACGCGACCTGCCACGTGCTCACCGGCCTCCAGATCACCGCGCCGGACGAGACCACGCCGGTCACCGCCGAGGTGCTCGGCACCGACGGCAAGCCGGCCGGCCAGCTGCTGGTCTCGGCCGCCGGGGTGACCACCGGCACGCTGCAGCCGAACAACGAGAAGGTCCTGTTCTGACCGGTGCTGTCCACCTGATGCCGCTCGGCCGACGACAGTCGCCCGACGACGCACCGGAGCCCCCGGGGCGGTTCGACGAGAACACCCCCGGGGGCTCCGGGCTTACGTACCACCGGACCGCTACATGCTATGTCTCTTATAAA
>NZ_JBHXTL010000108.1:0-34452 GCF_042677365.1 Kitasatospora sp. NPDC127116 | reverse complement strand
CGCCGAACAATTATTCAGAAGAACCCCCATCCGGGATCCGGATGGGGGTTCTTCGCGTTTCCGGAAGTCTCCGGAAGTCTCCGGAGCTCAGTTTCCGGGGAATCAGTTGCCCCGGCGGGACAGCCAGCTTCGCCGGCGCGGTGCCGCCACCGTGCCGACGGGCGGCAGGTGGAGGGTGGCCACGGCGCTGCGGATCAGGATGCGGACCCCCTCGGCGGCCGTCTCGGCCGACATCGAGGCGCTCTGCTCCCGGCCGGAGGCCTGGCTCGGCAGGTACGGAAGGCGCGCGAACCCGCCGCGCAGCTCCGGGCGTTCGGTGGCGATCAGGTGCGCCAGCCCGTAGAAGACGTGGTTGCAGAGGTGGGTGCCGGCGGTGTGCGAGACGGTGGCCGGGATCCCGGCCTGCTGGACCGCCTCCACGCAGGCCTTCACCGGCAGGGAGGAGAAGTACGCGGCCGGGCCGTCCGGTACGACCGGCTGGTCGAGCGGCTGGTGGCCCTTGCGGTCGGCTGTCCGGACGGCGTCGTCGAGGTTGATCGCCACCCGCTCGACCGTGAGGTCCGGCCGGTTGCCGCCCTGGCCGGTGGCGATGACCAGGTCCGGCTCGAACCGGGCCACCGCCCGGCGCAGTTCGGCGATCGAGTCGCCGAACGCCCAGGGCAGCCCGGCGAACTCCAGGGCCACCCCGGCCGGCGGACCGGCGGCGACCAGTCGGCCCGCCTCCAGGGACGAGTTCAGGGGATCGCGGCCGAACGGTTCGAAGGCGGTCAGCAGGACGCGGATGATGGCGGACCTCCGAGCGTGCGGGAACGTACGGACCCGATTTGTGCCGTTCGAGCGTAGGGCCGTCCCGAATGTCCCGGCAAGCCCCGCCGCTCTCCGGTGGACACGATGACCTGATTCCTCGTCGTGACCTGACCTCTCGTGACCTGAATTCCCGTCATGTGCGGTGCAGTGCGCCGTCCGCGCGGAGCGAGGCGAGGGTGGGGTAGCCGTCGACGGCCATCAGGAGGTCGGCCTCGGCGAGCAGGGAGCGCAGTACGTGGACGATGCCGTCGGTGCCCTCCAGGGCCAGGCCGTAGGCGTACGGGCGGCCGACGCCGACGGCGGTGGCGCCGAGGGCGAGGGCCTTGACGACGTCGGTGCCCGAGCGGACGCCGGAGTCGAAGAGGACGGGCAGGCCGTCGGCGGCTTCGACGACGCCGGGGAGGGCGTCGAGGGCGGCGAGTCCGCCGTTGGCCTGGCGGCCGCCGTGGTTGGAGCAGTAGACGCCGTCGACGCCGCCGTCCCTGGCGCGGCGGACGTCCTCGGGGTGGCAGATGCCCTTGAGGAGGATCGGCAGGTCGGTGAGCGAGCGCAGCCAGGGCAGGTCGTCCCAGGTCAGGGGGTTGCCGAAGACGCCGGCCCACTCCAGGACGGCCGCCTGCGGGTCCTCCTCCGGGGCCTTGGCGAGGCGGGCGCGGAACACCGGGTCGGAGGTGTAGTTGGCCAGGCAGTGGCCGCGCAGCTGGGGGAAGTTGGCGGTCGCCAGGTCGCGCGGGCGCCAGCCGGTGACCCAGGTGTCCAGGGTGACGACGATGCCCCGGTAGCCGGCGGCCTGCGCCCGGTGCACCAGGCTCTCGGCGAGCGCCCGGTCGGTGGGGGTGTAGAGCTGGAAGAAGCCGGGAGTGTCGCCGAACTCGGCGGCCACCCGCTCCAGCGGGTCGACGGTCAGCGTGGAGGCGACCATCGGCACACCGGTCCGGGCGGCGGCCCGGGCGGTGGCCAGGTCCCCGTGACCGTCCTGGGCGCACAGGCCGATCACCCCGATCGGAGCCATGAACAGCGGGGTCGGCAGCCGCATCCCGAACAGGTCCACCGACAGGTCCCGTGCACGCGCGCCGACCATCATCCGCGGCACCAGGCCCCACCGGCCGAAGGCGGCGACGTTCGCCCGCTGGGTGGACTCGTCGCCGGCCCCGCCCGCCACGTAGGAGAGCACGGAGGGCGCCAGCGCCGTGCTCGCCCGCGCCTCCAGTTCGGCGAAGGCCATCGGCATCGTCGGGAGCACGCCGCCGAGCCCGCGCAGATAGATCTCGTTCTGGTAGTCGCCGAACCGCCCCTGGAACGCCGGATCCATCCGCTGGCTGTCCATCCGTCGGCCGTCCTCTCGTCCTCGGCCACCCGGGACCGTCCCGGCCGGCGGTGCCGTCCGCGGCTCCGTCGTACGGACGGACGGGCTGACGGCACCCCGGCATTCTCACCGCGGACGGAGCGGACGGCCAGGGTCCGGCCGGGGGTGCGTCACCGCGTCGGCCGTCTCACGGCGTCGGCTCGGGACGGACCCGGTGGCCGTGCCGCCACACGGCGGCCGCGGCGAGCAGGGCGACCGTCCCGCCGAGCAGCATGACCGTGCCGGGGGAGGAGTGGTCCACCGCCAGGCCGCCGGCCAGCGCGCCGATCGAGAAGGCGGCCTGGAACGCCGAGGTGAAGACCACACCGGCACCCTCCGGGGCGTGCGGGGCCGCGGCGAGGAACCAGCTGAGCGCGCAGACCGGGACGGCCCCGTAAGCGGTGCCCCAGAGCGCCAGCAGGACGGCGGCGCCCGGACCGCCGGTGCCCAGCAACGGCAGCAGCAGCGCCGCGGCGGCGAGCAGGACGGCCGCCGTGCCGAACACCGGACGCAGTGCCCCGGCCGCCCGGCCCCCGGCCAGGAGGTTGCCGAGCAGTCCGGCGGCGCCGTAGAGGAGCAGCAGGGCGGTGATCAGGCCGGGGCCGGCGTGGGTGGTGCCGGCGAGGAAGGGGGTGACGTAGGTGTAGCTGCCGAAGTGGGCCGGCACGATCAGGAAGGTCACCAGGATGCCGGTCCGGGTGCCCCGGCCGGCCAGCAGACCGCGCAGCACTCCCAGCCCGGTGACGGTGAGCGGGGGCAGCGGCGGCAGCGACCGCAGGAGGGCGGCCAGGGCGAGCAGGGTCAGCGCGGCCATCGCGAGGAAGGCCGTCCGCCAGCCGGCCAGGGAGGCGAGGAACACCCCCGCCGGGACGCCGAGCACCGAGCCGAGCGGGACGGCGGAGAAGATCACCGTGTTGGCCCTGGCCCGCCGGTGCTCCGGGACGAGGCGCGGGGCGAGCCCGGAACCGATCGACCAGAACGCCCCGATGACCAGGCCGAGGACGATCCGGGCGGTCAGTACCGCCCAGTAGGCGGGGGCGAGGGCGCTGAGCAGGTCCGCCAGGGTCAGCACCAGCAGCAGCGCGCAGAGCATGGTCCGCCGGTCCGCGCGCCGGGTCAGGACGGTCACCAGGGGCGCGGCCACCGCGGCGACGATGCCCGGCAGGGTCATCATCAGCCCGGCCGTGCCGTCGGAGATCCGGAAGGTGGTGCCGATCGGCGTCAGCAGGCCGATCGGGAGGATCTCGGTGGTGACGATGGAGAACACGCCGGTCGTCACGGCGAGGACGGCGAGGGTGCCGCCGTCCCGGGGGCGCGGGCCCGGGGCGGTCGGGCCCGGGGTGGTCGGGGCTGGATGGAGGGTGGTGCCGGTCGGCATGCCGGAGGTCCCGTCGCTGGGTGGTGGGTTCGTGAACCGAAGTCCAGCAGTACGAAGGGGGGTTGGGCTGGCGTGAATCCGACGTCAACGCTTCCGTGCCGGGTCCGCGGCCCGGCCTTCCCCGGCGGCCGGGGGTTCCTCGGCGGGGCGGCCTTCCTCGGCGAGATGGCGGCCTTCGGCAGGAATGGGGCCTTCGGCGAGGCGGCGCTCTTCGGCGAGGCGGCGCTGCTTGGCGCGATGGGCGAGCACGCCGAGGATGCGCTGCCAGGTCGGCGAGGCCTCGGCGAGCCGGGAGAAGATCACCGCCTGCTTGCCGGGCCGGCTGCTGTCCCGCCCGTGGGCGGCCTCCCAGGCGTCCAGGTCGTCGATCAGCCGGTCCACACGGGGGTCGTCCGGTTCCCAGTCGAGCGACTGGTCGCAGAGCAGGAACAGCCGCATCGTCTCGGCGTCGCCGAAGCTGGCGTTCTTCTCCCGGATACCCCGGCGCATGGCCTCCGGGTCCAGGGCCTGGTGCAGGATCCAGGTGTCCCGTTCGAGCAGCACCGACCGCTCGCTGACCCCGAGCGCGCGCATCCGGTCCAGGATGGCGACCACCTCGGGCGGCAGCGCGAGCCGCTCGCCGCTCGCCAGGTCGGCGATCCGGCGGCGGTGCTCGGCGAGTTGGTCGATCCGGTGCCGCAGTTCGGCGTCGAGGTCGGTGATGGCGGCGGCGAACTCCTCCGGCTGCGCGTGCAGCAGCGCGTCGATCCGGGCCAGCGGCACCCCGGCGTCGGCGAGCGTCCTGATCCGGATGAGGTCCACGGCGGCCTGGGCGCTGTACCGGCGGTAGCCGGAGCGGTCGCGCTCGGGCTCGGGCAGCAGCCCGACCTGGTGGTAGTGGCGGACGGTGCGCACGGTCACGCCCGCGGTCGCGGCGAGTTGACCGATCGTCAGCACCGTCCGGCTCCGGTTCCGTTGAGGATTCGTGGCTGTGGCTGTGGCTGTGGCTGTGCGTGGCCGTGGCCGAAGTCTAGGCGCGGCCCGCCCGGTCCACGACATCGCGGATCGCCCGGACCACGACATCGGTCCGCTCGAAGACGAACTGGCTGTGGCCGGTGTCGGCGAGGAGGCGCTGCTCGCCGTTCGAGACCCTGGCCACCATGTCCGCGTACAGCCGCGTCTTGCCGTCGTGCATCGCCTGGAGGAGCTCCTCCGACATCAGCGCCTGCTGGCCGGGGTCGACGCCCAGCGGGGTGAGCGCGATCAGCGGGACGTCGGGGAGGTCCGCCCCGGCCCGCAGTTCGACGGCCAGTTCGGGCATCGAGGCGCGTTCGGCGATGCCGGCGTGGATCCAGCGCTCGCTCACGTGGTACTCGGTCACCGCGTCGCGGACGTCCGCCGGGTAGTCCACGAGCAGTTCCTCGCACAGCTGCCGGATGGCGGGGAGCGCCTGCCGCAGCTGCTCCTCGGTGGGCGACAGGCGCCGGGTGGCGGCCAGGCTCGCCTCGGCGGGCATGTAGTCGTCCCAGTCCCGGTGGAAGGCGTCCAGCCAGACCAGTCCGGCCACGTCCTGCGGGTACCGCTGGGCGAACCCGTGGGCGTACGCGCCGCCGAGCGAGTGCGCGACCAGGACGTACGGGCCGGGCACGGCCTGGGCGCGCAGCAGTTCGCGCAGTTCGGCCGCGACCTCGGCGGCGGTGCGGGGCAGCGCGGCCTCGTCGCTGAAGCCGGTGCCGCCGCGGTCGTACACCACGGCGGTGGTGAACTGCGCGACGCCCTGCTGGACACCGAAGTAGTCCAGGCCGATGGCGCTGGCGCCGGGCAGGAGGACGACGGCGGGCCCGCCCGTGCCCTGGCGGTGCAGGTAGAGGCGGCGGCCGTCGACCTCCTGGAAACCGCCGACCGGG
The DNA here is from genome assembly GCF_042677365.1 of Kitasatospora sp. NPDC127116. Taxonomy (NCBI): domain Bacteria; kingdom Bacillati; phylum Actinomycetota; class Actinomycetes; order Kitasatosporales; family Streptomycetaceae; genus Kitasatospora; species Kitasatospora sp. NPDC127116. Next base: position 29,036 of record NZ_JBHXTL010000108.1, on the reverse strand, counting down.
GGGTGGAGCGGGGCGGTGGAAGTGCTCTCGTTCGTCATGCGGCAAGCCTCCAACCCTGACGTAGCGTCAAGGTCAAGCGTTCGTCGCGGGGAGTCTGTCGGGTGCTCGGGTGGGCAGGTTCTCGGGTGCTCGGGTGGGCAGGTTCTCGGGTGCTCGGCTGGGCAGGTGCTCAGGGGTCTCGCCTGCTTGAGCGCCGGGGCCGATGGTCGTGGTGAAGCGGTTGCGGTACTCGGTGGGCGTGGTGCCCAGCCGGCGGGCGAAGGCGCGGCGCAGGGTCTCGTCGCTGCCCAGGCCGCTGAGCCGGGCGGCGGCGGTGATGCTGTGGCCGTCGAGGAGCAGCTGTCGGGCGCGGTCGAGGCGGACCCGCTCGACCCAGCGGGCCGGCGTGGTGTGCAGCTCGGCCTGGAAGAGCCGGGTCAGGTGGCGGGTGCTGACGGCGGCGGTGGCGGCCATCGCGGGCAGGCTGTGGTCGGCGCCCGGGTCGGCGAGGACGGCGTCGGTGAGGGTGCGCAGCAGGTCGCCGCGGGCGGGCGGGGTGGCCAGGGCGGTGGAGAACTGCGACTGTCCGCCCGGGCGCTGCATGAAGACGACCAGTTCGCGGGCGATGGTACGGGCGGTCTCGGCTCCGTGGTCGTGCTCGACCAGGGCGAGGGCGAGGTCGATGCCCGCGCTGATGCCGGCGCTGGTGTGGTAGCGGCCGTCCTGGACGTGCAGGGCGTCGGGTTCGACCAGCACCCCGGGGTGGCGGAGCGCGAGGGTGGGGGCGTGGCGCCAGTGGGTGGTGGCCCGGCGCCCGTCGAGCAGCCCCAGCGCGGCGAGCACGAAGGCGCCGCTGCACACCGAGGCGACCCGCCGTGCCGGTCCGGCGAGGCGTTCCGCGGCGGCCAGCAGGTGTGCGTCGGGGCCCCGGGCGGCCAGGTGGTCGGCTCCGGCGACGACCAGGGTGTCGAGGGGTTCCCGGCTGTCCCGGGGTGCGGCGGTGTCCGCCAGGGCCACGCCGTTGGAGGCGGTGACGGTGCCGCCGTCCGGGGAGACCAGGGCGGTCCGGTACGGGTGGCCGAGCCGTCCGGCCTGGTGGAAGACCTCCAGCGGACCGCTGACGTCGAGCAGCGTCACCCCGTCGAACACGAGGAAGGCGACCCGGCGCGTCATGTCCGGATCCGAGGCCCGGCTGTCTGTACCGACATGGCGGCAGCCTACGCCCGGGGGCGAGGGTGGAGGAGTCGACCGAACCGCTCCCGCAGACGGAGGAACCATGACGAACGAGACGATCGCGGGCGTGCGCATCCCGGACAGTGCCCTGGCCCGGGAGGCGACCGAGCTGGTGCGGGAGGCGGCGTCGCCGCTGCTGTTCGACCACTCGCGCCGGGTGTTCCTGTTCGGGGCGTTGCGCGGCGCCGAGCAGGGGCTGGAGTTCGACCCGGAGCTGCTGTACGTGGGCGCGATGTTCCACGACCTCGGCCTCACCGGGCGCTTCGCCAGGACCGACCAGCGGTTCGAGATCGACGGCGCCGACGAGGCCCGTCGCTTCCTGGCGGCCCACGGCATCACCGGGGAGCCGGCGCAGCGGGTCTGGACGGCCATCGCCCTGCACACCACGCCGGAGGTCCCGCTGCACATGGCGCCGGAGATCGCCCTGGTCACCCGGGGCGTGGAGCTGGACGTGCTGGGAATCGGCTACCACGCGATCTCCGCCGGGCAGCGGGCCGCCGTGGTCGCGGCCCATCCGCGGCCCGACTTCAAGAACCGCATCCTGGCCGCGTTCACCGAGGGTGTCGAGGGCCGCCCGGAGACGACCTTCGGCAACGTCAAGGCGGATGTGCTCGCCCACTTCGTGCCGGGCTTCGAGCGCGGCGACTTCGTGGAGGTGATCAGGGGCTCCGAGTGGGCGGAGTGAGCCGGATCGGGGGTTCGGAGGCAGCCCGAAGGCCCGGCCGGCGTCGGCCGGCCGGGTTTGACGGCGGGTCCGGCTTCCACCACCCTTCCACTAATCAAATAGTGAAAGGGTACTTTGCCGATGCCCGCTTCCGTCTCCCCGCCGCGAGCCCTGCTGTCCGCAGCCTCCGCGTCCCCCGTTCCCTCCGCTGCTTCCTCCCCTTCGGCCCCTTCCACCGCTTCCTCCCCTTCGGCCCCGACCACCTCGTCCGCGCTTTCCGCGCCCTCCGCCCGGTTCACGACCCTGCTGGCCCTGCTCGCCCGCCGCCCCGCCGCGCTCGCCTGGGGCCTGGCGGCCGGGTTCGCCGCGCTCTACATCTGCGTCGCCGTCAACCGGCACCGGCGCGGCCTCACCAAGGCCTACGACCTGGGCATCTTCGAGCAGGCCGTCCGGGCGTACGCCCACGGGCAGGCGCCGATCGTGCCGCTCAAGGGGACCGGCTACCACCTGCTCGGGGACCACTTCCACCCGCTGATCGCCGTCCTCGCCCCCGCCTACCGGGCCTTCCCGAGCCCGCTCACCCTCGTCGTCGCCCAGGCGCTGCTGATGGCGCTGGCCGTCGTCCCGCTGACCCGCTGGGCCCACGAGGTGGCCGGGGCGCGGGCGGCACTGGTCGTCGGCTGCGCCACCGGGGCCTCCTGGGGGATCGTCCGGGCGGCGGCCGACGACTTCCACGAGATCGCCTTCGCCGTCCCGCTGCTCGCCTTCGCCGCCACCGCACTCGGCCGGCGCCGGCCGCTCGCCGCCGCGCTCTGGTCGCTGCCGCTGCTACTGGTCAAGGAGGACCTGGGGCTGACGGTGGCCGCCGTCGGTGTCCTGATCGCCTGGCAGGCCCGGCGGGAGCGCCGCCGCAGCCCGCTGCCCGGGCTCACCCTCGCCGTCGTCGGCCTCGCCGCGACCGTGCTCACCGTGCTCGTCGTGCTGCCGGCCTTCAACCCGAGCGGGGGCTTCGACTACTGGCAGCAGCTGGACGGCGGCGGGCAGGGCTGGCAGGCCTCGCTCCGGGCGCTGCCGCTGCGGCTCGGCTGGCCGCCGGTCAAGTGGCTGCTGCTGTTCCTGCTCGCCGCCACCGCCGGCTTCGCCGGTGTGCGCTCGCCGCTCCTCCTGCTCTGCGTGCCCACCCTCGCCTGGCGGCTGCTCTCGGCCAACCCGCACTACTGGGGCGTCAGTTACCACTACAGCGCGGTGCTGATGCCGATCGCGCTGGCGGCCCTGGTCGACGTCCTGCGGCGTTGCGACGCCCGCCGCGTCCGCCGCGCGCTCGCCGTCAGCGCCCTGGTGACCGCCGTGACGCTGCCGCTCTACCCGCTGCACGAGGTGGTGATGCCCGAGGCCTGGCGCACCTCGCCCCGGCTCACCGAGACCCGGGCGATGCTCCACCGGATACCCGACGGCGCCGCCGTGGCCGCCTCCAACCGGCTGGCGGCGCAGCTCACCGGCCGGGCCGAGGTCACCCTGGTCTGCCGGGCGCCGGTGGGCCCCGGACCGCAGTGGGTGGCCGTCGACGTGCGCGACCCGAGCGTGCAGGCCCCGTGCGCCACCGCCGACACCGCCCGGATGCTGGCCCTCTACCGGGAACGCGGCTACCGACCGCTGGTCGAGCAGGACGGCCTGCTCCTGCTGCAACGTCCCTGAAGGACCTCTGTCGGGCACCCTCCGGGGGTCCGGCTTGACCCACGTGCCGCCGTGGGCCACTATTCCACTATTGAACTAGTGAAAGGCCGAAACGCCGGTGATCGAGTACCGCATTGAGCGGCGCAGCGGCGTCTCCACGTACCAGCAGATCGTGCAGCAGACCAAGCAGGCCCTGCGACTCGGACTGCTCCAGCCCGGAGACAAACTGCCGACCGCCCGTGAGGTGGTCGAACTGACCGCGATCAACCCGAACACCGTGCTGAAGGCCTATCGCGAACTCGAACGCGAAGGGCTGGTCGAACCCCGCCCTGGTCTCGGCACCTTCGTCCGGCGCTCGCTCGCCCGGCCGGAGGCGGCCGCGGACGGGCCGCTGCGCGCGGACCTGGTCGGGTGGGTGGACCGGGCCCGGGGGGCCGGCCTGGAGCGCGAGGACATCGCCGCGCTGATGGCCTCCGTCCTGGAGCAGCGCTTCGACACCGGGGTCTGAGGACCCCTCGGCAACACCGAACAGAGAACAGTGGGGGGACCGGGTGGACGACCCGACGACCACGGCGCCCGCGTCGGCGCCGGCCCTGGAGGCCGAAGGCCTCGGCAGGAGGTACCGAGGCGGCTGGGCCCTGCGGGGCTGCGACCTCACCGTCCCGGCCGGGCGGATCTGCGGAGTGGTGGGCCCCAACGGCGCGGGCAAGAGCACCCTGCTCTCCCTGGCCGCCGGCCAACTCGCGGCCACCGAGGGCGGACTGCGGGTGCTGGGCGCCACCGCCGGTGATCCCGGGCTGCGCGCCCGGATCGCCTACGTGCCGCAGGACAAGCCGCTCTACCCGGGCCTCACCGTCGCCGAAACGCTGCGGATGGGCCGCGAGCTCAACCCGGTGTGGGACGCGGACGGGGCCCAACAGATCGTCGACCAGGGCGAGTTGAACCCCAATGCGCGGATCGGCTCGCTCTCCGGCGGCCAGCGCACCCGGGTCTGCCTCGCCCTCGCCCTCGGCAAGCTCCCCGACCTGCTGCTGCTCGACGAGCCGATGGCCGACCTCGACCCGCTCGCCCGGCACCAGCTGATGGGCGCCCTGATGTCGTCCGCCGCCGAGCGCGGCACCAGCATCGTGCTGTCCTCGCACATCCTCCCCGAGCTGGACGGCGTCATCGACCACCTGCTCCTCGTCCAGCGCGGACGCGTCCGGCTGGCCGGCGACCTGGAGGAGATCCTCGACGGGCACCGGCTGCTCACCGGCCCGGCCGCCCAGGAGTCCTCCCTGGCCGCCGAGTCGGTGGTCGAACAGCGCGTCAGCGGCCGCCGGGCCATCGCCCTGGTCCGCACCGACGAGCCGGTGGACGGCGAGTGGGAGAGCGAGCGCCCGAGCCTGGAGGACCTGCTGCTCGGCTACCTCCGCGGACCCGCCGAACCGGCCGACCGCAAGGAACCGAACGAGGTGGCCGCATGAGCACGACCGTCCTGCCCGACCGCACCACCGCTCCCACGGCCTCCACCAAGCCCGCCCTGCGCGGAATCCTCTGGCTGGTGCTCCGCCAGAACCGGCTCCTCCTCTGGACCCTGGGCATCCTGCTGGTCCTGGCGGTCGCCGACCTTCTGTGGATCCACTTCACCAGCAGCCGGATCGTGAGCGAGCTGCACCGGACCGACTGCTACTACCCCGAGACCTGGGACCGGCGCGAGTGCTGGAACCGCCTGGAGCCGATCGACCGCCCGAACTTCTGGTACCTCCAGGTCCTCCAGCCCGCCGTCACCGCGGTCCCGCTGCTGACCGGCGTGTTCGTCGGCGCCCCGCTGCTGGCCCAGGAGTACGAGCGCGGCACCATCCGCCTGATCCGGGCCCAGTCCGTCAGCCCGGTCCGCTGGCTGGCCGTCCGCCTCGCCGTTCCCGGCCTCGCCGTCCTGGCCGCCGCCGGCGTGCTCGCCTCCCTGATGACCTGGGTGTGGTGGACGGACATCGTGCACGGCCCGGCCGCCTTCGACCCGCCGTTCCAGTTCTTCACCTACCCGGTCCTCGGCCTCGCCCCGATCGCCTGGTCCCTGTTCGCCCTGACCCTCGGCGTCCTGATCGGCCAACTCGTCCGCCGCACCCTGCCCGCGATGTTCCTCACCGGCGCCCTCGTCGCCGCCGCCCACGGCCTCGTCCTCTGGGCCCGCCCCCACTTCTACCCGGCCGTGGAACAGATCGCCGCCGTGGGCACCCCCCAACCCACCAACGCCTGGCTCCTCGGCCGCGGCATCGTCCTGCCCGACGGCACCCACGCCAGCACCGACTCCTGCCTCTTCTCCGCCCGCGCCCCCGGCTGCGACGAGGCCATCGCCTCCTGGGCCCGCTTCCACCCGGCCGACCACCTCGTCCCCATCCAACTCGTCGAGGCCGGCATCCTCCTGGCGCTCACCCTGCTCCTGCTGCTCACCGTCTTCCGCCGCATCCGCGTCTAGGGGCGTGCCTGACACTTCCCGCCGGGTGCGCGGATTGTCAGACACGCCCCGGCGTCACCGCTCCGTCGAGCGGGCGACGACGACCCACGGCCAGGACCCGAGTCACCGACTCGGGTCCTGGCCGATGTGCTCGGAAGGGCTGAGTGCGTCCAGCAGGAGATTCGCGTCCGCCGCGGCCGTCGGTCGGTGGTGGGACCATGGTGCGTCCAGGGGTGTGCGGCGAGGCGGGGGTCGGGCGATGGGGGAGCGGCGGCGGGGTGGGCGGCGGCCCGGGGTGGTTCTCGCCGAGGCGCGGGGGTTGCTGGCGGCGGCCGGGGCGGTGGTGGCGGACCACCGGGCGGCCGTGGAGCAGGCGCGGTTGGCGTACGTCGGGGAGCGGGACCGGCTGGTGCGGGAGGAGCTGGGGGCCATCGCGGTGGCGCGGCTCCGGGACGTGACCGAGGGCCGGCTGCGGGTCGGGGCGCTGGAGGCGGCCGGGCTGGTGACGGTGCGGCAGGTGGCGGAGGCCTCCGGCTACACCCTGCGGCTGATCCCGGGGGTCGGGGCGCAGACGGCGGCGCAGGCGCTGGCCGCGGCCGGGCAGATCGCCAGGGCGGTCGAGCAGACGGTGGCGGTGCGGCTGGACGTCGAGCGGCAGGACGCGACGAGCACCGCGCTGGTCGTGGCGCTCCAGCGGCTTGTGGCCGCCGGGCCCCAGACGCGGCGGGCCCGGGAGACCGCGGAGCGGGTCCGGGCCGAGGTCGAGCCGCTCGTGGCGGCCGCGCAGCCGGCCGGCGGGCTGCTGCGCGGGCTGTTCGCCGGGCGGGAGCGGCGGGCGCAGGCGCAAGCAGCGGTCGAGCGGCTGGAGAAGGAGCTGGCCGGGTACGCGGCGCTGGAGGTCCCGGTGCTGCTCGCCCAGGCCTCGGTCGACCTGCTGCGTCCGGCGGTCGACCCGGTCGAGGCATGGACGGACTTCGAGCTCCGCTCGGCCGACTACTACGGCGTGCTCGGCGGGATCGTCGAGGAGGCCGGGGCCGAACCCGCCGCCGCCGAGGGGTTCCTGCCGGAGGAGCTGTCGGACCGCGTGCGGGCCGAGCCGCTGGACGACGCCCACTGCCGGGTCTCGCTGCGCGGCTACCAGGCGTTCGGGGCGCGGTTCGCGCTCGCCCAGCGGCGGGTGATCATCGGGGACGAGATGGGCCTCGGCAAGACGGTCCAGGCGATCGCCGTGCTGGCGCACCTGCGGGCGCGGGGGAGCACCCACTTCCTGGTGGTCTGCCCGGCCAGTGTCCTGATCAACTGGATCCGGGAGGTCGAGTCGCGCAGCACTCTGCGGGCGTTGCGGGTGCACGGCCCGGAGCGGGAGGCGGCGCTCGCCGGGTGGCTGCGGGACGGCGGGGTCGCCGTGGTGACCTTCGACGGGCTGCGCCGCCTGGAGGCGGCCGAGGTGGCGGAGGCGGTCACGGTCGGGATGGTCGTGGTGGACGAGGCGCACTTCGTCAAGAACCGTGCCGCGCAGCGCTCCCGGGCGGTGGCCGCCTGGACGGAGCGGGTGGAGCGGGTGCTGTTCCTCACCGGGACGCCGATGGAGAACCGGGTGGAGGAGTTCCGCAGTCTGGTGGAGTACCTCCGGCCCGGGCTGGTGCCGTCGGTCCGGCAGGATTCGGCGGCCGCCGGGCCGGTGGCCTTCCGCAAGGCGGTCGCCCCGGCGTACCTGCGCCGCAACCAGCGGGACGTGCTGACCGAGCTGCCCGAGGTGGTGCACGTGGACGAGTGGGAGGAGTTCTCGCCCGCCGACCTCGCCGCCTACCGCTCGGCCGTCGCGGCGGGCAGCTTCCCGGCGATGCGCCGGGCCGGGTACGCGGACCCGGCGCGGTCGGCGAAGCTGCGCCGGCTGCTGGAGATCGTCCGCGAGGCGGCGGACGGCGGACTGAAGGTGGTGGTCTTCTCGTTCTTCCGGGACGTCCTGGCGGCTGTGCAGGCGGCTCTGGAGCAGCGGGCGTTCGGGCCGGTCGACGGCTCGCTGGACTCGGTGCGGCGGCAGGACGTGGTGGACGGGTTCGCCGCCGCGCCCGGGCACGCGGTGCTGCTCTGCCAGATCCAGGCCGGGGGCGTGGGGCTCAACATCCAGGCCGCCTCGGTGGTGATCCTCTGCGAGCCGCAGGTCAAACCGACCCTGGAGGAGCAGGCGGTGGCCCGGGCGCACCGGATGGGGCAGGTCCGCCGGGTACGGGTGCACCGGCTGCTGGCCGCGGACAGCGTCGACCAGCGGATGCTGGACCTGCTGCGGGTGAAGGGCAGGCTGTTCGACGACTACGCGCGGCGCAGCGAGGTGGCGGAGTCGACCCCGGAGGCGGTGGACGTGTCGGAGCAGTCGCTGGCGGCGCTGATCGTCGAGGAGGAGCAGTTGCGGCTGGCGGTCTCCGACCGATGAGCGACGAGCGACCAGCGATGAGCGACGAGCGACCAGCGATGAACGACGACCGACGAGCGACGACCGACGAGCGACCAGTGGTGAACGGGGCGCCGGGCGCGGGACGGCGGGCGGTCAGCCGTCCGCGAGTGCGCGCAGGTAGGTGAGGACGGCGCGCACCCGGCGGTGTCCGGTGTCGGGGGTGGGCATGCCGAGCTTGCCGAAGATGTTGCCGATGTGCTTGTTCACCGAACTCTCGGCGAGGAAGAGGAGCCGGGCGATGGTCGGGTTGTTGTGGCCCTCGGCCATCAGGGCGAGCACCTCCCGTTCGCGCGCGGTGAGGGCGGCCAGCGGGTCGGGGCCGGTGCGGTGGGCCATCAGCTGGGAGATGACCTCCGGGTCCATCGCGGTGCCGCCCTCGGCGACCCGCCGCAGCGCCTGGAGGAACTCCTCGGCGCGGCCGACCCGGTCCTTGAGCAGGTAGCCGACGCCGGTGGCGCTCTGGGCGAGCAGCTCGGCGGCGTAGGCGCGTTCGACGTACTGGGAGAGGATCAGGACGGGCAGTGCGGGCAGGCGGCGGCGGGCCTCGACGGCGGCGCGCAGTCCCTCGTCGCGGAAGTCCGGTGGCAGCCGGACGTCGACCACGGCGACGTCGGGGCGGTGGTCGAGCAGGGCGGGCAGCAGGTCGTCGCCGTGCTCGACGGTCGCGCACACCTCGTGTCCCTCGCTGTGCAGCAGCAGGACGAGGCCCTCGCGGAGCAGGGCGTTGTCCTCGGCGATCAGGATCCGCACGGGATCTCCACTTCCAGGATGGTCGGGCCCCCGGGCGGGCTGGACAGGCGGGTGGTGCCGTCGAACGCGGCGACCCTGCGGCGCAGGCCGGGCAGGCCGCTTCCGGCGCCCTCGACGGCGCCGCCCCGGCCGTCGTCCTCGACCCGGACGGCGATGGCGGCCGCGGTGATCCGCAGCCGGACCAGGGCGCTGCGGGCTCCGCTGTGCCGGGCGACGTTGGCGAGCGCCTCGGAGACCACGAAGTAGGCCGCGGCCTCGGCGGCGGCCGGTGCGCGCGGTGGCGGGGCGGTCGGGGAGGGGGCGCCCCGGCCGCCCCCGGGGTCCGGTTCGCCCCGGCCGCCCCCGGGGTCCGGTTCGCCCCGGCCGTCCCCGGTGTCCGGTTCGCCCCGGCCGCCCCCGGGGTCCGGCTCGACCCGGGTGGGCACGGCGCAGCGGGCGGCGAGCGACCGTACGGCCTCGGCGAGACCGCGGTCGGCGAGCAGCGGCGGGTGGATGCCGCGGACCAGGGCGCGCAGCGACTCCAGGGCCTGCTCGGCGACGAGTTGGGTGGAGTCCACCAACGCGGCCGCCTGCTCGGGACGTTGGTCCAGCGCGCGGCGGATCATGCCGAGCCGGAGCGAGACGGCCACCAGGTTGGCCTGGGCGCCGTCGTGCAAATCCCGTTCGATCCGGCGCAGTTCGGCGGCATGGGCGTCCAGCGCCTCGGACCGGGTGGTGGTCAGCTCCTGGACGCGCCGGGCCAGCGACGGGCGGGGCCGGGCGACCAGCAGCCGGCGGGAGGCCCGGGCGTGCAGGTCGGCGGCGGGCGCCAGCACGGCCAGGGCGACCAGCGCGTAGCCGACCCCGCCGACCGCCGCCGCGACGGCCACCGGCCAGGAGTCGACGGTCAGCAGGATGATGCTCCCGCGCTCGTCCGGCAGGAGCCGCCACCACACCGGCGCCGTCAGCCAGTTGACGGCGTGGCTGCACAGGGTGAGGGCGGCGGCCGACAGGGCCGTCCCGGCGGTGGCGTGGGCGAGCAGCCACACCAGGTCCTTGCGGACGGCCGGGTCGCGCAGGGACGCCCGGTCGCGGTACGGGGTGCGCGGCCGGTCGCCGCCCAGCCACCGGCCGGCCCGCCGGCGGTGGAACTCGGCGAACCGGCGCAGCAGTCGCAGGGCCGGCGGCAGGAGCGGCAGGCCCGGGCCGACCGGGCAGAGGGCGAGGACGGCGAGCAGCAGGCAGAGCCCGACCAGCGCGACCGCCCCGGTGCCGAGGCAGAGCAGGAGGTGGCCGGCGGCGGCGGGGGAGCGGCGCACCGCGGACCGGACGGCCGACCGGGTGGCCGACCGGACCGTGGACGCGGCAATCCTGGGCGCCCGCACGATGGTTCAGCCCTCCGAGCCTCCGAGCCGACTGTTCGATCACCCTAACACCGGCCCCGGAACCGGCCCGGAGGCCGTCACGGGGCGCGGCTCTTCCGCCGCCGTGCTGGACACCTCCACAATGGGGCGGGTCGATCGCGGAAGTGGGGGAACCGGGGTGGAGTGGCTGCTGGGGATCGGTGGGGCCCTGCTGCTCGGGGTGGTGACCAATCTGGTGTACGACTTCGCCAAGTTCGGCGGCTCACGGCTCGGTTCCCGGGTGCCGGTGCCGCGGGTCCGGCGGGCGAGCCTGACGGCGGCGGCCCGGGCGCACGACGTGCGGGCGGACGGGCTGGCGCCGCTGATCACCTGGTCGGCGACCCGGCCGCTGGCGCCGAGCACGCTGGTGACGGCGCACCGCGGGAGGGTCGAGCGCCCGCACGTGCTGGACGCGGTCGGGTGGGCCGAGGAGGTGGTGCGCCGGAGGGCGGCCGGTGCGGCGGGCCGCACCGCGTACATCTCGCGGCTGACGGTCGATCACGGCGAGCACGGTGGTGCGCGGGTCTGCGAGGTGGACATCGCGGAGAGCGACTACGCGGAGTGCATGGCCACCACCGGGATGGGCCGGGAGGACCCGGAGGCGGCCCGGCTGCTGCACGAGGCGCTGGACCAGGGCCTGACGAGCTTCGTGGCCGTCGCGCCGCCCACGATGGTCAGCGCCTGCGTCGCGGTGCGGGACCGGCTGGGCCGGCTGCTGCTGCTCCGCCGCTCGCTGGCGGTCCACACCTTCCCGGCGCAGTGGACGGTCGGGATCAACGAGACGATGAAGTACCGCGACGAGCCGGGCGCCGCCGAGGACTTCTACGGGCTGGTCCGGCGGGCGCTGGAGGAGGAGTTGGGGCTGCTGCCGGACGACGTCGGGCCGACCGTGATCACCTGGCTGGGCTGGAGCGAGCCGGCCTCCTGCTACACGCTGGTGGCCACCGTCCGGTCCCGGCTGGACGCGGCCGAGATCGACCGCCGCCGCGAGGCCTGCCACAGCACCTTCGAGCACGACATGGCCGTCTGGGTGCCGTTCACCCGCCGGACGGTCTCCGAGCTGATCGAGGGCGGCACCTGCCCGGACGGCTCGCGGCGCTGGTCGTACCTCGCGCCGCTGGTGGCCTGGGAGGCCTGGCGGGCGGCGCAGCAGGAGCGGGCGTAGGCCGGAACTCGCCTCGCCGGGACGGGCGTTCCGCGTGGAGCGGGCACCGTTGCGCGCGGGGAAGTGCGGGGAAGTGCGGGGAAGTGCGGCCCAGGAGGAACCGGCGTGCCGGGCCCGGCCGCCAGGTCAGCCGACGGCGGTGCGCCAGTCCGCCGGCCCGCTCGCCGGGAGGTGCCCGGGCAGGCCCGGGGTCCAGCGCTTCGAGCCGTCCGGCAGTACGGCCAGGGCCTCGATGCCGGGTCGGCGGGCGGCCCAGGCGAGGGCGCGGTCCGGGCCCATGGCGAAGGCGGCGGTGGCCCAGGCGTCGGTGCGGGCGATGCCGGTGCCCGGGGCGCCGACCAGGGTGAGCGAGGCCAGGGCGCAGGCCGGGCGGCCGGTGTGCGGGTCGAGGATGTGCGCGCCGCGCTCGGCGGTGCCGGAGGTGGCCACGGCCAGGTCGTGGCCGGCCAGGACGGCGGCCAGCAGACCCGGTCGCCGGGGGTCGGCGATGCCGATCCGCCACGGTCCGCCGGCGCTCTGCACGTCTCCGCCGCCGCTGACGCAGTACTGCCGGGAGCCGGAGGAGCGCAGCAGGGCGGCCGCCTGCTCGACCGCCCAGCCCTTGACCCAGCCGCTGGGGTCGAGCCGGCCGCCCGGCCGCTCGGTGAAGTAGCCGTCGGTTTCGGCGGCCACCTCCCGGCAGGCGGCCAGCACGGTGCGGACCTCCGGATCGCAGTCGTCCAGGGCGAGTTCGCCCCGGTCGAGGCGGCTGATGTCGCTGTCCGGCCGGTACGTCGAGAACACCGCGTCGATGCGGTGCAGCCGTTCCGCGATCCGTTCCAGCGCGGCCGGGGTCCCGGGGGCGGGGTCGCGCACGGTGACCGAGAAGACGGTGCCCATCACGGGCTCGGCGTGGCGCAGCACGGGCGCCTCAGCCCTTGGCCCGGTCGAGGGCGCTCTGCAGGGACCGGACGTAGCCGTCGCTGGTGTACGTCGCGCCGCTGACCACGTCGATCCGGGCGCTCTGCGCGGCTATCGCCTCCTGGTTGAGGACCGGCAGCGCGGAGGTGTTGATCTCGCGGTCGCGCCGTTCGGCGCTCGGGTACTTGACCACGTCGACGGCGGTGATCCTGCTGCCGGCCAGGGTGACCTGGACCTGCACCGGGCCGTAGCGGGTGTTGACGGTGTCCCCGCTGACCTTCCGGGTGGCGCCCGCGGCGGGTGCGGGTGCGGGTGCGGACGTGGAGGCGGGTGCGGAGGCGGAGGGCGCCGGGGCGTTCGACGGTGCCGAGACCTCGGCCCCGGTGCCGGAGTCGGTGCCGGAGCCGGCGGCGGTGCCCTGGCCGGCGCCGGTGCCCGGCCCCGAGCCGATCACCGGAGCGGGCCCGGCGGCCTCGTGCGGTTTGAGGGACAGCAGCAGGACCACCCCGGCCGCGGTGGCGGCGCTGGTGACGACGGCTCGGCGCATGGAATGGACGCTCCTCGGGTGCTCGGGTGCTCGGGTGCTCGGGTGCTCGGGTGCTCGGGGGCGAGCCGAACGGGCTCAGAAGGAAAGGCTTCAGAAGGAGAAGCTCTCGTGGTGGATGCGCCCCGGCCGCACCCCCGCCGCCCGCAGCGCGCGGACGGCCTCCTCGGTCAGGGCGTCCGGGCCGCACAGGTAGACCTCGTGCTCGGCGAGGTCCGGGACCAGCCGGGCCAGCGCGGCCCCGAGGTCGCCGACCTGCTCGCGCGGGCCGAGCAACTCGTGCACCGCCGCGCCGCGCCGCCGGGCGACCTCGGCCAGTTCCGCCCGGAACAGCACGTCCTGCGGCCGCCGGGCCCGCTGGATCAGCGTCAGCTCGCCCGGCAGGGTTTCGAACAGGGCGCGCAGCGGGGTGATCCCCACCCCGGCACCGAGCAGCAGCACCCGGCGCTGCCGCAGCCCCCGCCCGGTGAACGCCCCGTACGGGCCCTCGGCGCGCACCCGGGTTCCCGGGCGCAGGGCGGCCACCGCGGCGCTGTGCCCGCCGAGGTCCTTGACGGTGAAGCGCAGGAAGTGCGGGTGCGGCGGCGCGGACAGCGAGTACGGGTTGGCGGCCCAGCGCAGCCCGGGCGCCTGGAACTGGAGCCGGAAGAACTGGCCGGGCTCGGCGCGGAGTTCGTCCAGCCGCCGCCCGCGCAGGAACAGCGACACCACCCCGGGGCCCTCCGGCCGTACCTCGGCGACGGTCAGGCCGTGCCGCCGGTCGAGCAGCCACGGCCGCAGCAGCCGGTACCAGCCGAGCAGCGCCGCGGTGCCGAAGTAGAGCGCGTACCAGGCCGCCCGGCCGGGGCCGCCGCCCAGGTCGGCGCCGGTCGCCAGCTGGTGGGCGAAGGCCAGCGCCACCGCGAGGTAGGTCGCCAGGTGCAGGTAGTACCAGGCCTCGTACGGGAGACGGCGGCGCGCGATCCGGGCGGAGACGGCGCCGGTGCCGAGCAGCAGCAGGGTGCCCAGGGTGGCCTTGAGCATCTCGGGGTAGTGGAGGACGATCTCCACGCCCTCGCCGATCGGCCCGCGTCCGTCGGTCAGCGCGTAGCCCTGGACGACCGTCAGCACGTGCACCGTGACCAGGGCCACCGTCCAGCGCCCGCCGAAGGCGTGCCAGCGCGCCAGCCGGTCGGCGCCGACCCCGCGCTCCACCGGCGGCAGCCGGGCCATCAGCAGGAGCAGCACCGGCGCGGTACCGCCGGCCAGCAGCCCGGTGATCCGGCCGGCGCCGGTCAGCCAGCCGTCCGCGCCGACCACGGCCGGGGTGCCCGTCCACCACAGCGCGAGCACGCCGAGCACGCCCGCGGCGATCAGGCCGAGCGCCGCTCGCGGGTCGAGGGCGAACGGCGGACGCGGCGCCGCCCGGCGGCCCGGGCGGTCGGGTGCCCGCCGGGGCCCGGGCCGCGGCTTCGGGGCGGCGGCAGTGGTCATCGGATCCTCCTCGGAGCCCGGCGGCGAGTGCCGCCGAGGCCGTCCACGATCGCACCGCAAGCTCTGAGCGGGCTCTGAACCGGGCCGGCCCCGGCGCCCGCCGGTCAGGGGAAAAGGGCAGGTCAGGGCGAGTGTGTCGGCTTGCGAACCGTTCTCCGGGGTCTCACCGGTTTCTCATCGGGACCGGCCAGGATGACCACCGCGCAGCACCCGACGCGAGGAGCCCCATGGACGAGACCGCCGACCGCCCGGACTGGCGGGTCCTGGTCGTCGACGACGAACCGGACCTGGTCGAGGTGGTCTGCGGAGCCGTCCGCTACGAGGGCTGGCAGGCCCGCGGCGTGACCACCGGCCTGGCCGCCGTCGAGGCCGCCGCGGCCTGGCGGCCGCACGCCGTGGTGCTCGACGTGATGCTGCCCGACCTGGACGGCCTGGAGGTGCTGCGCCGCGTCCACGCCGAGCAGCCCGAGGTGCGGGTGCTCTTCCTGACCGCCCGGGACGCCGTCGAGGAACGGATCGCCGGCATCGCGGCCGGCGGCGACGACTACGTGACCAAGCCGTTCAGCCTGGCCGAGGTGGTGGTCCGGCTGCGCGGACTGCTGCGCCGGGCCGCCCCGCCCGCCGCGGCCGGGCAGCCGCCGCCGCACGCGCTGGTGCTCGGCGACCTCGTGCTGGACGACCGGGCCCGCGAGGTCACCCGGGGTGGGGAGACGGTCGAGCTGAGCCCGACCGAGTACGCGCTGCTCGCCCACCTGATGCGCCATCCCCGGCAGGTGCTCAGCAAGGCGCAGATCCTGGACGCCGTCTGGTCGTACGACTTCGGCGGGCAGGCGCACATCGTGGAGCTGTACATCAGCTACCTGCGCAAGAAGGTGGACGCGGGCCGCAGCCCGATGATCCACACGGTGCGCGGCGCGGGGTACCTGATCAAGGCCGCGACATGAAGCCCCGCACGGGGCGCTCCCGTCCACGGCCGGCCCGCCGCCCGGGCGAACGCCGTCCACGGTTGACCCCCCGTCCGGGCAGACGCCGTCCACGGATGGCCCCCCGCACCCTGCGCGCCCGGCTGATCGCCGGCCTGCTGGTGCTGCTCGTCGCCACCTGCGCCGCCGTCGGCCTCGCCACCACCGCCGCGCTGCGCCACTTCCTGGTCGACCGCCTGGACCAGCAGCTCGCCGAGTCCGGCGGCCGCTACGCCGCGAGCCTGGAGCACACCGGCCACGGCGCCGGCCCCGACACCCGGGCCCAGACCCCCGGCACCCTCGGCGTACGGCTGCTGGGCGGACGGGTCACCGCCGCGGGCGTGGTCGACGGGGACGCCGACGACGTGGACGACCCCGGGAACGAGGACGACCGGGTCGCCTTCGCCCCCGACCGGGAGCACGCCCTGGCCGCCCTGCCCGTCGACGGCCCGGCCCGCACCCTCGACCTCGGCCGGGCCCTCGGCCACTACCGGGTCCGCGCGGTCGCCGGGCGGGACGGCGACGTGCTGGTCAGCGGCCTGCCGCTGCGCCCGGCCGAGGACACCGTCGAGCGGCTGGAGACCCTGGAACTCACCGTCTTCGCGATCTCCGTCGCCGCGGCGGGCGCGGCCGGGGCCGCCTGGGTCGGCTTCTCGCTGCGCCCGCTGCGGCGGGTGGTGGGCATGGCCGAGCGGGTCAGCGCGCTGCCGCTCGCCAGCGGCGAGGTGCTGCTCGCCGAACGCGTGCCGGACGACGACCCGCGCACCGAGGTCGGCCGGGTCGGCGCCGCGCTCAACCGGATGCTCGGGCACGTCGGCGACGCGCTGGTGCGCCGGCACGCGGTGGAGGAGCGGCTGCGCGGCTTCGCCGCCGACGCCAGCCACGAGCTGCGCACCCCGGTCGCGGCGGTCCGCGGCCACGCCGAGCTGGCGCTGCGCCACCCCGGGCCGGTCCCGGCGCCGGTACGGCACTCGCTGGAGCGGATCGACGCCGAGGCGCTGCGGATGGGGGCGATCGTCGAGGACCTGCTGCTGCTCGCCCGGCTGGACGCCGGCCGCCCGCTGGCCGAGGAGGAGGTGGACCTGACCCGGATCGCCCTCGACGCGGTGGCCGACGCCCGCGCCGCCGGGCCGGAGCACCGCTGGCGGCTCGCCCTGCCCGAGGAGCCGGTGCTGGTGCGCGGGGACGAGCACCGGTTGAGCCAGGTGGTGGCGAATCTGCTGGCCAACGCCCGGACCCACACCCCGCCCGGCAGCGAGGTCCGGCTCTGCCTCGAACGGCCGGACGGTCAGGTGGAGTTGAGCGTCACGGACGACGGTCCGGGGATCGCGCCGGAGCTGGCCGACCGGGTCTTCGAGCGCTTCGTCCGGGGTGACCGGGCCCGCTCCCGCGCCACCGGCTCGACCGGGCTCGGTCTGGCGATCGTCCGGGCCGTGGTCGGGGCGCACGGCGGCACGGTGGCGGTGGCGAGCCGGCCCGGCCGCACCGTGTTCACCGTCCGGCTGCCCTGACGGTCGTCGCCGTCGCTGCGGCCGTTGCCGTTCCCGTCGCTGTTGTCACCGCTGTCGCCGCCGTCGCCGCCGTCGCCGCCCTCGTACGGAAACGCTGCCGGTAGTCGGTCGGCGTGGTGCCGAGGCGGCGGCGGAAGGCGCGCACCAGGGTGTCGACGGTGCCGAAGCCGCAGGTGGTGGCGATGCGGTCGAGCGTCGCGTCGGTGGACTCCAGCCGGTGGCGGGCGAGTTCGACCCGGGCGGACTCGACGTAGGCGCTCGGGGTGGTGCCCAGCTCGGTCTTGAAGATCCGGGTCAACTGCCGTTCGCCGACGTGGGCGTGGGCCGCGAGGTCCGGGACGGTGAGCGGCCCGGCGAGATTGCGCAGGATGTGGTGGCGCAGCTCCTCGATCCGCCGGGTGGTCGAGACGGGTTCCAGCGGGACGCTGAACTGGCTCTGGCCGCTGGGGCGTTTGAGGTACATGACGAGCTGGCGGGCGACCCGCAGGGCCAGCTCCTCGCCGAAGTCCTCGGCGACCAGCGCGAGCGACAGGTCCAGGCACGCGCTGATGCCCGCACCCGTCCAGACGTCGCCCTCGCGGATGAAGATCGGGTCCGGATCGACCTCGATCTCCGGGTGCTCCTCGGCGAGTTGGCCGGCCGTGGACCAGTGGGTGGTGGCGCGCCGCCCGTCCAGCAGCCCGGCGGCGGCGAGCAGGTGCGCGCCGACGCAGACGCTGGCCACCCGGCGCGAGCGGGTGGCCAGTGTGCGGACCCGGTCGACCACCGCCGGGTCGGCGAGCGCGCGGACCCGGCGGTGGTCGTCCACCTCGACCGAGCCGGGCACCAGCAGGGTGTCGATCCGGCTCCGGGCGGCCTCGTCGAAGGTGAGGTCGGGCAGGATGCGCACGCCCGCCGCGGTGGTGACCGGCTCCGCCGTCTCGGCGGCGAGGACGACCCGGTAGCCGGTCGCGTCGCCGGTCTCCCGGCGGACCAGCGAGAACACCTCGGGCGGGCCGGTCACGTCGAGCAGGTCGACGCCCTCGAACAGCACGATGACGATCAGCCGTTGCGCAGCGGGTGCGGACACCGCTTCCCTCCTCGTCGTCCCTGCTCGATGTCGGAATCTGCAGGTTAGCCGACATTGCCGACACCCGAGCGCCGCCCGTAGCGTTCTCAGGGCCGGCCGCACCCGCAGTGGCCCGCGAGATCCCCGACTCCCGACCGTGAAGGCGGTAACCCGTGCCCACCACGACCCTGCGCACCCTCAACGGCCTCGACGAGAAGCCCGCCGTGCTCGGCGACTCGACCCTGATCATGATCGACTACCAGAACACCTATGTGCGCGGCGTGATGGAACTGGAGGGCTGGCAGGAAGCGCTGGACGCCGGCGCCGACCTGCTCGCCCGGGCCCGGGAGGCCGGTTCCACCGTGATCCACGTGATCAACGACGGTGGCGAGGGCACCCCGTACGACATCCGGGCCGAGATCGGGCGGATCCACCCGAGCGTGGCCCCGGCCGAGGGCGAGCGGGTGGTGGTCAAGCAGGCCCCGGACGCCTTCGTCGGCACCGACCTGGGCGAACTGCTCGACGCGGCCGGCCACCGGGACGTCGTCGTCGCCGGATTCATGACCCACATGTGCGTCGCCTTCACCACGGCCGGCGCCTTCCTGCGCGGCAACCGCCCGACCGTCGTGGCCGCCGCCTGCGCCACCCGCCCGCTGGAGTCGGCCGGCACCGGGCTGACGGCCGCCCAGGTCCACCGCGCCGCGCTGGCGACGATCGGCGACCTGTACGGCGTGGTGGTGGAGTCCCCGGCCGACCTCGGCTGAGCCAGGGCGGGATCCGGGGCGGATTCGGCGCGGGCCCTCGGCGGGCCCGGGCGGAGCCTCGGCCGGACCGCCCGCCGAAGCGGTCCACCGTGGCGGTCCGCCGTGATGGTCCGGGGCGTCGAGGGCGCCCGGAAACGCCACCGATCCGCCCCCGCCTCGTTGACCAGTCCGCGCACGGTGTCGGCGGAGGGCGGGGAACGGGCATGGCGGGGAACGGGGCGGCGGCCGTGGGCGGCCCGCCGGAGCTGGCGGAGTCGTACCGGGTCTGCGAGCAGGAGGTGGCCGGCCACCAGGCCTCGCTGCGGGCGATCAGCGACACACTGCCGCCCGAGGTGCGGCCGTACTTCCACGCCGTCAACGGCTTCGCCTCCCGGTCCGACCGGATCGCCGACGACGCCGACATCCCTGACGCCGACGCCCGTGACGCTGACGCCCGTGATGCCGGTGCCCGTGACGGCCAGGCCCAAGCCGCCCCCGCCGAGCGGCTGCGCCGGTTCGCCCGCTGGCGGGACGAGACCCTGGCCGAGCTGGCGGCCGGCCGCAGCGAGCACCCGCTGCGCCGGGCCTTCATGGACACCGTGCGCCGGTGGGAGCTGGACCCGGCGCTGGTCGAGGAGTTCCTGGACGCCACCCGGGCCGACGGGGCCCACCCTCCGGTCTTCGAGACCCGTGCGGACCAGCGCCGCCACCTGCGCGGCGTCGCGGGGACGATCACCGAGCTGTGGGCCCCGCTGCTGGGGGCGCGGGGCCCGCGGGCGGCGGAGGCGCTGTCCGCGCTGGGGGAGGCCTGCCAGCTGGCCGACATCCTGGAGGACCTCCCGCTCGACCTCGCGGCCGGCCGCTGCTACCTGCCGCAGCAGGAGCTGCGCCGGCTCGGCCTGACCGTCGCCGACCTCGGCCGACCCGATCCCGGCGGACGCCACCGGGCCGCCCTGGACACGCTGGTCGAGGGTCAGCAGGCACAGCTGCACCGGCTGTTGGAGCAGGCCCTGCCCGTCACCTGGCTCGCCGCCCCCGGCTGCCGCCCGTTCCTGCACACCCTGCTGCTCGGCGCCCAGCTGCAGTACGACGAAGTGACCCTGGCGCGCTCGCGCGTCCTGTCCGAGGGCCTCACTCCGCTGAGCTCCGACGGCGCCACTCCCGGCCGTCGCGCCCGGCCCGTGCCCGCCGAGGGGGCGCCCGCCCACGTCGCCGTGATCATGGACGGCAACCGCCGCTGGGCCGAGGCCCGCCGACTGCCCGCCCGGCACGGCCACCAGGCGGGGCAGCGGGCCGCCCTGCGCCTGGTCAACGCGGCGCTGCGGCTGGGCATCCGCCACCTGAGCCTGTACGCGTTCTCCACCGAGAACTGGGACCGCCCGCCCGAGGAGCTGACCGCGCTGTTCGACTCGCTGGCCGACGGCCTCACCCGCGGCGCGGAGGGCCTGCACGCGCTCGGGGTGCGGATCCGGTGGTGCGGTCGGCGGGACCGGGTGGACGAGTCGCTGGCCTCCGCGATCGCGCTGGTGGAGAGCATGACGTCCAACAACGGCACGCTGACCCTGACGGTCTGCGTGGACTACGGCGGACGGGAGGAACTGGCCGCCGCGGCCCGGGGCCTGGCCGCCGAGGCGGTGGCCGGGAGGATCCGTCCGGAGGCGATCGGCCCGGCCGACCTCGCCCGGCACCTGTACCTTCCGGACCTCCCGGACGTCGACCTGCTGATCCGCACCTCGGGGGAGCAGCGGATCAGCAACTTCCTGCCCTGGCAACTCGCCTACGCCGAGCTGCTGTTCGACCCCGCGCCGTGGCCCGACTACGACCTGGCCCGGCTGCGCGGTGCCGTCCGCGCCTACGCGGCCCGCGAGCGCCGCTTCGGCGGGGGCGTGCCCGCCCAGTCCCGGCAGTCGCAGCAACCCGGGCAGTCGCAGCAACCCGGGCGACCGCAGCCGTCGGGGCAACCGCAGCCGTCGGGGCAACCGCAGCCGTCCGCGCCGTCCCAACGGTCCCAGCAGTCCCGGAAGCCCCCTACGAGTGCTGCTCCTGTGCCGCCGCCGGGGGAGGAGGGGTGTACGTTCCCTGGGCCGTGACGTACGCCAGCACCGTGTCCACGGTCACGGGGTGCGCGCCGAAGTTCGCGGTGTACGCGTCCACCGCCTCCTGGGTGGGGCGCAGCGGCACCCCGGTGAGCCGGACCTTGATCGGGTGCCCGGCCGGTACCGGATCGGCGGTCAGCTTGCCCTCCGTGAGGCCGCAGCGAAAGGCCGAGCGGTGCCCCATCTCCGCCCCGCCGACCTCGCACCGGCCGGAACCCAGGCCGTCCTTGATCGCGCCGGCCAGGTTCACCACCCGGTAGTCGCCCCGGGAGGTGCGGACGGACACCCCGCCGTCCAGTGCCCCGTCGCCGTGCGCCTTCGGCGGGTTCGCGAGGGACGGGTCGCCCACGGCCGAGCGGATCGGCAGGTGGACGGCCGGGCCGTGGCGGTCCATCACCATGCGGGCCGGGGCGACGACGTCCACCATCGCGTGGAAGCGGTCCAGCTGGGCCTGTGCCTCCGGGGTCCAGCGCACCTCGACCCAGCCGTTGGAGAGCGTTCCCAGGCTTCCGGAGCGGTCGGCGCCGCCGTCAACGGCACCGGCCGCCGTCCCGGTGAGCCACCCCAGTAGCGGGGCGCCCAGCGCCGCGCCCAGCAGCGAACGCCGCGTCGTGCTCATCGTCCCGAACCGTCCTTCCCGGGCCGTCCAGCACGGCCATGGGACGGATCATCCGTCCACCGACCGTCTCCGAGGCCATTCCGGAGAACGAAACCACTCGCACGGGGGGAGCGGGACGCAGCCACGGGTGGTCCGTTCGGGGACATGAGCCCCCCGGGACGGCTGCCCGCCGGGTGTCCGGTCCGGCAGCCGGGCACTCCGTGCGGTCCCGGCCGTTCGCGTACCCCCGCCGTACCGCCCCCACCCTGAGTTGAACGTGTTCAAAGTCGTGCGCCATGATGAGGGCCGCGAGGACACCCCACCGCGGCCTGCGGCGGAAGGCGGTCCCGTGCTGCCCCGTCACGCTCCGAACCCCCCTACCCGACCCCGGAGTCGACCGTGCGACACCTGCTGCAACGCCACCCCTTCGCGATGCGCACCCACTTCGCGCACTCGCTCGTCCTCACCTACGCCCTGCCGCCCCGGCTGCTCGCCCCGCTGGTGCCGCCCGGCCTCGCCCTCGACACCTACACCGACCCCGACGGCACCGAGCACGGCTTCGTCGCCGCCGCCGTCGTGGACACCCGGGCACTGCGCCCGGCCGCGCTGCCCGCCCGCCTCGGCCGGGACTTCATCCTGACCGGCTACCGGGTCTTCACCCGCTTCCCGACCCCCGGCGGCCGCACCATGCGCGGCCTGCGCATCCTGCGCTCGGACACCGACAGCCGGATGATGGCGTTCGGCGGCAACGCCTTCTCCCGCTACCACTACCGGCACGCCCGGATCGGCACCCGGGTGGTCGGCGACACCCTGGAGTTCAAGGTGGTCAGCGGCGACGGCCGCGCCGACCTGCACGTGCGCGCCGACCTCGGCGGCGCCCCCGCCGCCCTCCCGCCGGGCAGCCCGTTCGCGGACGCCCGGGCCGCGCGGCGCTTCGCCGGCCCGCTGCCCTACACCTTCGAGTACGAGCCGCAGACCCGCTCGATGATCGTGGTCAAGGCCACCCGCGCCCACTGGGACCCGGTCCCGGTGGCCGTCGAGGTGCCCCGGCTCACCTTCTTCGACCACGGCCCGCTGGCCGGCAGCCGGCCCCTGCTCGCCAACGCCTTCCACGTCGCCGGCCTCGACTACGGCTGGCACGCCGGAGAGCGCCGCCACCTCACCGGAGCCGCCCGATGACCGCCCCCGCCCCGGCCGGGCCCGGCCCGTCCGCCCCCGGCCCGTCCGCCCCCGGCCCGTCCGCCGCCCGCCCGTTCGCCGCCTGCTCCGCCGTCCTGTGCCCGTCCACGGCCCGGACCGACGGCCCCCGCCCGTCCGGCGTGCGCGAGGTCGTCCGCTACAACTGGCCGATGTACGCCGCCGGCGCGCTCACCGTCGCCGTCGGCGGGGCGCTGGCCGGCCGGCTGCCGGGCCCCGCCGCCGTGCTCGCCCGGACGGTCGCCGCCACCGCCGCCGGATACCTCGCCGTCAGCACCCTCGCCACCTGGTGCGTCTACGACCGCTCCGCACTCCACCGCTACGACTGGCTGCCGGAGCTGCTGCCCGACGGCCCCGGCGACCACCTGGTGATCAGCACCGGCCTGGACGAGGCCAGCCGCCCGATCGCCGCCCGCCACCCCGGTGCCCGCGGACGGCTCGCCGACCTGTACGACCCCGCGCTGACCGCGAGCGGCTCGATCCGCCGCGCCCGCCGCCACGCCCCGCCCGCCCCCGGCGGGATCCCGGCCCGCCCGGACGCCCTGCCCGCGGCGACCGGCGCCCTGGACACCGTGTTCGCCGTCTTCGCCGCCCACGAGCTGCGCCGGCCCGCCGACCGCACCGCCCTGTTCGCCGAGGCCGCCCGCAGCCTGTGCCCCGGCGGCACCCTGCTGCTGGTCGAGCACCTGCGGGACGCCGCCAACACGGCCGTCTACGGTCCCGGCGCCTGGCACTTCCTGCCCCGCGCCACCTGGCTGCGGCACGCCGCCGAGGCGGGCCTGCACCCGGCCGCCGAGCGCCGGATCGCCGGCCTGGTCACCGCCTTCGCCTTCCGGAAGGCCGCGTCATGACCGGGCTGGTCACCCTGGAGGCCCAGCTGCGCCTGGTCGGCGCCGCCCTCGTGACCCTCGGCCTGGTCCACGCGGTGCTGCCCCGCGCCATCGGCTGGCCCGCCGACCTGTCCGGCACCACCCTGCTGACCCGGCAGGTCTCCTACGCCCACCTCTTCTTCATCGGCCTCGCCTGCGCCCTGCTCGGTCTGCTCCCGCTCTGCCTGGCCCCCGACCTGCTGGCGGGCGGCCGGCTCGGCACCGCCCTGCTGGCGGGCCAGACGCTCTTCTGGGGCCTGCGCTGGCTCTTCGAGTTCGCCTACTTCTCGCCCCGGCTGTGGCGCGGAGACCGCCTGCGCACCGTCGCCCACCTCGGCCTCAGCGTGCTGTGGACCTGGGTGACGGCGGTCTTCGCCGGAGCCCTCTGGCACACGGTCTAGGATCAGTCGCGACCCCAGGAGCCCACACACCCCTCAAGGATCATGCGGTGACCGTTGCTTTCCCCCGTGCTCGCGCCGTGCGGTCGGCCCTGTCGGCCGGCGCCGTCCTGCTGGCGGCCACCTCCTGCTCCGGTTCGTCCGACGCGGCGCTGACCAGCGCCCAGGCCAAGCAGAAGACCGACCAGTACTTCTCCGAGACCTTCCTCGCCTTCCCCAAGCCGATCTCGCCGGTGGTCGACCGCGACGGCGAGGAGAAGTGCTTCAAGAAGGGTGCCCCCTCGGAGCCGGACGGCCGGGTGAAGGCCGTCACCTACCGCTTCCTGCGGGACATTCCGGCCGATCACCACGACACGATCTTCGACGCCTTCCGCGGCCACCTCGTCGTGGCCGGGTTCCGGGTCACCGACAGCAGGCCCGGTGTGATCGTCCTCACCAACCCGGACAACGGCTTCAAGGCCTCCATCTCGGACGGCGACAACTGGCCGGCCACGCTGAAGGTCGGTTTCGAGTCCCCCTGCGTCTCGCCCGACGGGGCCAAGGCTGCCACCGGCTGAGCACGCCGGCACCTCCCCGCCCGGTACCGCCGCTCCGCGGGGCCCGTCCCGTCAGACGTTCGCCGGCAGGGCCGGCGCGCGGCGCGGCTGGGGCGGGAGGGCGAGGGTGAGGGCCTCGCGGGAGGCGGTCGGGAGGGCGAGGGCGGAGGCGGTCTCGGCGGGGAGCGGCTGGAGGCCGAGCAGCGCGGTGGTCAGCCGGGTGGTGGCGCGGTGCCAGTCGGGGATCCGCCGGAGCATGGCGTGGCCGCTGCCGGTGACGGTGTATCCGCAGACCCTGGCGCCCGCGGCGCGGCTGCGGGCGGCGAAGGCGCGGGTGTCGGCGGGCGGGGTGACGGTGTCGCGGTCGCCGTGCAGCATCAGCACGTCGCGTCCGGCGAGCTGCTCGCACGGGTCCTCGGCCGGGCACCACGGTGCGAGGGCGACCAGGCCGGTGACGGACGGGTGCCCGCCGGCCCGGAGCGCGGCGCGCCCGCCCATCGAGTGGCCGACCAGCACCGTCGGCACCGGCCCGAGCAGCGCGGTCAGTTCGTCGAGCGCGGCGGTCGCGTCCTGTGCGGCGTCGGCCCGTTCGCCGTTCCAGCCGCGGTGGCGGTAGCGGACGGTCCCGATGGCGACGCCGGCGTCCGCGGTCGCCCTGGTGAGCCCGCGCAGGAAGCCGTGCATCCGCAGCAGCGGGAGGTTGAGGCGTCCGGGCCGGGAGAAGTTGTGCTCCTCGCCGCCGTGCAGCACCAGGACGGCGGCCCGGGCCGCGTCCGGCCGGACCTGCCAGTGCAGCGCCCGGTGGCCCACCGCGCGCTCCGCCGCCGTACCGCTCACTGCCGCACCGTCCCGTCCGTCCCGCCCGTGGCCCGTCCCCCGGACCGCCACTGTACGCGTGCGGACGGCCGGACCGTTCACCCGAGGGAACCATCCCGGACACCGGGCGCGCGCGGCCGGAGCGGGCGCCTGCTATTCACGAAGGGTGGGGGGCCGCAAGCGCCCGCTCGTGGCGCCGTGTCACCGAGTGGAGGACTCCGTGGCTCAGCAGCTCGCTCTGTCCGTCGACTTCGGGTCGGGCTTCACCCAGGCCTGGTCCAAGATCGCCAAGGTCATCCCGCAGTTCATCGCCTTCCTGGTGATCCTGTTCATCGGCTGGATCGTGGCCAAGGCCATCGCCAAGGTCCTCGACCGGGTGATGCGCAGGCTCGGCTCGGAACGGGTCGCCGAGCGGTCCGGGATGGCCGCCCGGCTGGCCGGCTCCAAGTACGACATGACCGGCATCGTCTGCAAGGTCGTCTACTACATCGTCCTGCTGATGGCCCTGCAGCTGGCGTTCGGAGTCTTCGGCCCGAACCCGATCAGCGTGATGATCCACAGCATCGTCGCCTGGCTGCCCAGGGCCATCGTCGCCGTCGTGATCCTGGTGGTCGCGATGGCCATCGCCAACGGCGTGCGGGACATCGTGGGCAACTCGCTGTCCGGAGCCTCGTACGGCCGGGCGGTCGCCACCGCGGTCTGGGCGTTCATCGTCGGCCTCGGTGTGATCGCCGCGCTGGGCCAGGTCGGGATCGCCACCGCGATCACGACCCCGGTGCTGATCGCCGTGCTCGCCACCATCGCCGGCGTGCTGGTGGTCGGCGTCGGCGGCGGCCTGATCCTGCCGATGCGCCAGCGCTGGGAGCGGTGGCTGGACGGCGCCGAACGGGAGACCGCCCGGCTGCGCGGCAGCGCCTACCAGGCCGGCCGCTCCGACGCGCTGTCCAACCAGCCGGTCCGGCCGACCACCCAGACCGGTCCGGGCACCCCGCCCGCGCCGGGCATCGAGGGCGACCAGAACCGGTAGCCGCCACCACCGGACGCCGGGCAGGGCCTGCCGGGGCTCAGACCTCCAGCAGGCCCTGCTCGCGCACCAGCCAGCAGATCGCGGTGAGCCGCATGACGGCGTAGTCGTAGCCGACCGGCTCCCGCCAGCCGATCTCGTCGAGCGCGTCGACGAAGCCCAGCGCGTAGTCCGACAGCTCCTCACGGTCCAGGGGCCGGGGCGCCAGCTCCGGTCCCTGCGCGTACAGCAGTTCCCGCAGCATCGCCGCGTGCTGGTCGACCGCCGCGACGAAACCGGGCTCGAAGGCGAACTCGGCCAGGCGGGGCGTGAAGGCCGTCACGATGCCGGGCAGCGGACAGCCGGCCGGCTCGTCGGGGGAGCGCCGGAAGGAATCGTCGGAGGTGGCGAACATCCGTCCACGTTAGGCGAGCCCCGGAGCCGGAACGGACGCCCGTGACGGTTCCGTGCTGAGACCTTGGCCACCCCGCCCGCGCCACCGCCCGCCGCGGCGACGGTCCGTGTCCCGTCCGGTTCGCTCTGCCGATCACGGGGTGCTCCGTACCAGAATGGCCGGCATGGACCTCCGCATCTTCACCGAACCCCAGCAGGGCGCGAGCTACGACACCCTCCTCAAGGTGGCCCGCACCGCCGAGGAGCTCGGGGCCTTCAGCGCCTTCTTCCGCTCCGACCACTACCTGAAGATGGGCGACGTCGACGGCCTGCCCGGGCCCACCGACGCCTGGATCACCCTGGCCGGCCTCGCCCGCGACACCAGCACCATCCGCCTGGGCACGCTGATGACCGCCGCCACCTTCCGGCTGCCCGGCGTCACCGCGATCCAGGTCGCCCAGGTGGACGCGATGAGCGGCGGCCGGGTCGAGTTCGGCCTCGGTGCCGGCTGGTACGAGGCCGAGCACACCGCGTACGGCATCCCCTTCCCGAAGGAGAAGTTCGGTCGGCTGGAGGAGCAGCTGGCGATCATCACCGGGCTGTGGCGGACCAAGCTCGGCGACACCTTCGACTTCGCCGGCGAGTACTACACGCTGACCGACTCGCCCGCGCTGCCCAAGCCCGTCCAGGAGCACATCCCGGTGCTGGTCGGCGGGCACGGCCCCCGGCGGACCCCGGCCCTGGCCGCCCGCTTCGCCGACGAGTTCAACGTGCCGTTCGCCTCGGTGGACGACACCGCCGCCCAGTTCGGCCGGGTCCGCGCCGCCGTCGAGCACGCCGGGCGCGCGGCCGACGAGCTGGTCTACTCCAGCGCCCTGGTCGCCTGCGTCGGCCGGGACGACGCCGAGGTCGCCCGCCGCGCCGCCGTGATCGGCCGCGACGTCGACGAGCTCAAGGAGAACGGGCTGGCCGGCACCCCGGACGAGGTCGCCGAGAAGATCGGCCGGTACGCGGCCGTCGGCAGCGAGCGGATCTACCTCCAGATCCTCGACCTGGACGACCTCGACCACCTGGAGCTGATCGCCTCCCGGATCGCCCCGCAGCTCGCCTGAGGCGCGCCCGGGCCCGCCGGCGGTCCGGACGCCCGGTGGCCCGGACCCGGCCGGGGTCGTCCGTACCCGCCCCGACCTCCGCCCTTTACTCGTTCTTGGGAATGCGCCATGCTCCTTGGACGGGAACGGCGGGGGGAGACCGGGTGAGCGGGACGAGAGCGGTGCGGACGGCGGCGGCGCCGAGGGTGCCGCCGCCGCGCACCGCCGGGGAGCGCGTCGTCCTGCCCGCGCCGCACGACCCGCCCGCCCGGCACGAGCTGCGCGGGCCCGGGCCGGCGGTCCTGCGCTACCCCGCCGGGGACCTGCTGGTCGTCACCGGCCTGCCCGGCAGCGGCAAGAGCACCCTGATGCGCCGCTGCGTCCGCGCCCCGCTGATCGACTCCCAGCTGGTCCGAGAGGAGTACGCGGCCAGGCTGCCCGGCCGCCTGCCGTACGCGCTCTACCGCCCGCTGGCCCGGCTCGCCCACTACCGGCGGCTGCGCCGCGCCGTCCTGGACGGCGGGCCGCTCGCCGTGCACGACTGCGGCACCCAGCCCTGGGTGCGGGCCTGGCTGGTCCGCGCCGCCGCCCGGCAGGGCCGCCGGGTGCACCTGCTGCTGCTCGACGCCGACCCGGCCGAGGCCCTGGACGGGCAGCGGCGGCGCCGGCGCGGCGTCTCGCGCTACGCCTTCGCCCGGCACCTGGCCGCGGTCGCCCGGCTGCGCCACCGGATCCTGGAGGCCGGCCGGCTGCCGGCCGGCTGTGCGTCGGCCGTGGTACTCGACCGGGCCGCCGCGCGCGCCCTGCGGGAGATCGACTTCACGGCGTCGTAGTCTCGGCGAGTCCGCGCCGGGCGCCGGCGGGTCCGGCCGGAGCAGGCCCGGCACGCGGCCGAGACCACGTCAACTCCCCCGTCAGGAGCGCTGATGCGCCGTACTGCCCGGGTGCGCTCGCGTGCCCCCCGCCTGTTCCCCTGCGCCGCCGCGCTGGTCGCCGCGGCCGGCCTGAGCCAGTTCGCCGCTCCGGCCGCACACCGCGCCACCGCGGCTCCGGCCGCCGCGGTGGCCGGGTGCGCGGACGGCGGCGCCGATGCGGCCGGGGCGGCCGGTGCCGCCGCCC
>NZ_JBHXTL010000107.1:0-35637 GCF_042677365.1 Kitasatospora sp. NPDC127116 | reverse complement strand
GTTGGGGACGACGGCGCCGTTGGGAGCCGAGGCCGCCTGGTCGCCCGGCGAGGGTGCGGCCGAACCGTCGGGCAGCGGGACCACCGCACCCGGCTGCCCGTCCGGCGGGGCGCCCCCGCCGGTGCCGCCGTGCTCGTCGAAGCCGGGGACGTAACCGTTGCCGCCGTCCCCGCCGCCCTGCCCGTAGCCGGGCGGGACGTCGGCCTGGGCCGGCCCGTGCTTGGGGTCGTTGCCGCCCAGCTGGGTGACCACCACGGAGGTGCCGACCAGCACCAGGCCGACGGCGACGGCCGCGGCGATCATCGGCCGGGAGACCCGGCCGGGGCGCGGCCCCGGGTCCGTGGCGCCGTCACCGGCCGGCTCGGCGGACGCGACGGCGGCGAGTGCCACCGCCTCGGGCGCACCGGGGGCGGTCGAGGCCGCGACGGGGGACGGCAGCGGCGCCGGCCCGATACCCGTCGGCGCCGCGGACTCGGGCTCCGCCTCGGCCTCGGCCTCGGGCTTCGATCCGGCCTCGGGCTTCGGTCCGGTCCGTGCCCCGCCCGTCGCGGCGCCCGCGGCACCCGCACCGGCACCGGCAGCCGCAGCCGACGGCGCCGGGAGCACCGCCGTCGCGGCGCTCGCGGGCTCCTGCGCCGGCTCCGCCCGCTCCCCGGGGTCCGCCTCGGCCGCCAACGCCCAGTTCACCGCCGGGAGCTGGAAGCCGCCCGCCCTCCGCTCCGGCTCGCCGCGCTGCTCCTCGCCCACCATGCATCCCCTGCGTTCGACGACACTCCTGTGGGGAGCTACGGCCCGCGTGGCCGAACCGGTTCAGCCGGACCGGTTCGGCCGGCCGGCGCGCTTCAGGTCCCGACCGTCCAGACCGGCTCCGCGGCCGCCTCCGGCGGGGACAGCACGAAGGACACCGCCTGTTCCAGCACCGCCGCCGAGGGCTGCGTCCACGGCTCGTCGAGCTGCTCGCGCACGTGGGCGAGCAGCTCGGGGTCGGGCGCCAGCCCGTACTCCTCCAGGTAGTACGTCACGGTGTCGGTCCAGATCCACCGGCCGTCGGTGCGGAAGCCCATCGGCACGACGCCGCGCCGCCCCGGGTCGACCACGTCGTCCATCAGCATCGGCGTCAGCAGCACCGTCGCCCCGGCCCGCAGGTACCGGGCGACGGCCTCGCGATCCGCGCCCGCCGCCAGCCGCGGCCGGTCCGGTGCGAACCCGGGCCCGGTCACCGGATCCACCGCGTCGAACACCGCCGCCAGCCGGAACCCGCCGTTCACCGTCTCGCCCATCCCCGTACTCCTCCTGCCGATCACCACAGCCCTACGTTCCGTCCGACGGCCGACCGGCAGCCCGGGGTTCACCGGGGCACGCGAGGCCGCCGCTGTCGGTGCCCTCTGCGAGGATCACCGCACAGTGACACGAGGAGGCGCCATGGGCACCTGGGGCATCGGCCCGTTCGAGAACGACACGGCCGCGGACTTCGCCGACGCCCTGGACGAGACCGCCGAGGACGCACGGGAAGCCCTGGTCCGCACGGCGCTGATCCGCGCCGTCCGGACCCGGGACCACCTCGAGTACCGCGAGGGAACGGAGGCCGTCGCCGCCGCGGCCCTCATCGCCGCCCAGTGCCCGGGCGACGGACCGGTCACCACGAGCTACTGGCCCGACCGGGCGCTTCCCGTCCTCGCCACCGACCTGCGGCCGCTCGCCGTCGAGGCACTCGACCGCGTGGTCGCCGGGGCGTCCGAGCTCGCCGAGCTCTGGGACGAGGCGCCCGACGGCACGAAGTGGCGCCAGGCCGTCAGGCGCCTGCGCGCCGTGCTCGCACCCGATCCCGAGCCGCAGGACGCGCTGTTCGACCTCTAGGCGGCGCCCAGGTCCAGGGCGTAGCGGGAGGGGTCGGCGGGGCGGACGCGGTCGGCGGGGGCGACGGCGTCGCGGCGGGCGAGCCAGGTGCGCAGCCGGTCCGGGCCCGGGCGGACGCCGCCGATCTCGTGGAGCAGCACCCGGGCCGGACGGCCCTCCTCCGGGGCGGCCGGCTCGACCTCGACCACCTCGAACTCCGTGCCCGGGGCGAAGATCACCGTCGGCTGGTCGCCCGGACCGCCGAAGGCCGAGCTGCGGCGGCCGCTGACGGACCAGATGGCGAACTCGATCCCGATGTCCTCCCCCAGATCCGCTCCGGGCGCCGCCAGACCGGTCACCGGGGCCCGCTCGGTCAGCACCGCGCCCGGGGCGTACCCGGCGAGGTCGCAGTCCTGCGCCGGGCCCGCGACCAGCACACCGCCGTAGTGGCTGGGCAGCCGCCGCAGGCCCGCGGCCAGGCAGCGCAGGTACGGGCCGTAGGGGCCGGGCGCGCCGGACCGGGCCGCCGCGAGGAGTTCGGCGCGCGGGGCCAGCGGGCCGCAGTCGCCGTGCTGCAGCAGGACGGCGACCAGTTCGGGGCCCTGCTCGCCCTCCTCCGCCCGGGCGCGCAGGGCGGGCAGCCGGGAGGCGACGTCCTCGGCCCGCCGCGCCAGGCGCTGGTAGGCGGGGCCGAGCCGGGCGGCCAGGGCCGCGCCGTCCTCGGCGGGGGTGGCGGGCCCCGCCGAGGACGGCGCGGCCGGCGCGGGCGGGGGCGTCACGGGCGGGGGCGCCACCGGTGTCTCGGGTTCGGGGACCGGCTCGGGTTCGGGGACCGGGTCGGGCTCGGGCTCGGGGACCGGGTCGGGCTCGGGCTCGGGCTCGGGCTCGGGCTCGGGGACCGGCTCGGGCTCGGGCTCGGGCTCGGGCTCGGGCTCGCGGACCGGCTCGGGCTCGGGAGCCGGACCGGCCTCGGGGGCCGGGGCTTCGGGGGCCGCCTCGGGCTCCTCGCCGATCGCCTCAGGGAGCAATATTGTTCCTTCGCTGATTTCCCCCGGGGTCTCCGCCACGAAGGCCCCGCCCGAGGTCGACACCCTGGCGGCGGGCTCCGGCACCGTCACCGGTTCGGGTTCGGGATCGGGCACGGCCACCGGCGCAGGCTCCGGCGCAGGCTCCGGCTCCGGCTCCGGCTCCACCGCAGCCTCGGCCTCGACCTCGACCCGGGGCCACGGCTCCACCGCCGCACCCGCCGCCACCGACTCCGCCCCGATCCAGTCCAGCCCGTACAGCCGCGCGCAGAACCGCCCCACCGCCGC
This sequence comes from Kitasatospora sp. NPDC127116, assembly GCF_042677365.1. Classification (NCBI taxonomy): domain Bacteria; kingdom Bacillati; phylum Actinomycetota; class Actinomycetes; order Kitasatosporales; family Streptomycetaceae; genus Kitasatospora; species Kitasatospora sp. NPDC127116. The sequence continues at coordinate 32,488 of NZ_JBHXTL010000107.1, read as the reverse complement.
CGACTCCACGTCCAGCATCCCCGCCACCGCGAGCCCGAGCCGCGCCGCCCCGGTCGGGAGCGAGCCCAGCAGCGCACCGAGGTGGTCCCAGACCGTCTCCGGCACCGGCCGGCCCGGCGTGCCGACGACCAGCACCGGCCGCACCGGGTCCGGCCGGCGCAGCCGGGGGCCGCGGTCCGCGGCGGCGGCCGGGCGCAGCCACAGTCCGGCCGCCACCGCCTCCAGCTCCCAGCCGGGGAAGGCCGGGTAGCGGGCCGTCCCGGGGGCCGGGGGCAGGTCGGGGCGGGTACGCCAGCCGACGGCGGTGACGGTGCGTTCGCTCGGGCGGGCGACCAGCTCGGTGAGGTACGGTTCCCAGCCCTCGCCGCCGTCCGCCGCCACGTGGACGGTCCGCACGTCGGGCCCGGCGGCCCCCGCCGCACTCACCGGCACGCCGATCGCCGCCCGCACCTCCTGCCCGAGTGAGGCCGCCAACACCGCCGCCAGTTCGATGAGTTCGACCGGTGCGGCCCACGGCGCGCTCAGCACGAGGTGTTCCGCCCGTCCGGCCGTCTCCTGCAGCAGCACCGCCGCGTTGGCCAGTTGGGCGCCGCTGGGCAGCGGCCCGGCCGGTTCGCCGATGATCAGCAGCAGCCCGTCCCGCGGTGCGGCGGCCCGCTCCAGCACGGCGGGCCGGGCGGGCCCCACCCCCGCCTCGGTGACCCAGAACGCCCCGCCGGCCAGCGGGGTGATGGTCGCGGCGGCGGGCCAGCGGCCGCCGAGCGGTTCCGCTCCCCCGCCGGGCCGGCAGCGCCACCAGGTCCCGTTCACGGCCGGCAGGGTGCCGTCCGGCTCGACGCTGACCACCGCGTCCGGCGCGATGACGGTCAACCCGCAGCGCCTGGCGAGCAGTTCGGCGGGCCGGCGGCCGTCCGGGCCGAGTGCCGCCAGCCCGGAGGCGGCCAGCACCAGCACGTCGGCGTCGCGTTCGCGCGCGGCCCGGGCGAGGTCGTCCAGCGAGGCCAGCAGCACGGGCGCCGCGTCCTCGGCGGCGGCGAGCAGCAGCAGGGCCCGCGGCTCGGCCCGTACCGGCGCCAGTGCCTCGGCCAGGCCGTCCGCCTCCGCGCCGGGCGGTGCGATCACGTAGTGCGGGCCGAGCGCCCGCAGCGTCGAGGCGCCCATCACTCCTCCTCCGCCAGCTGCCCGGTCTGCACCTGCACGGTCCGCCGCCGGGTGATGTACAGGCCGCGGCCGGCCGGGAACTGGCGGGGCTTGAGGTTGCCGAACAGGTAGCCCTCGGAGGGCGGGCAGGACATCAGCAGGGTGGGCGAGTTGACCTCCTGGAGCTTGCGGATCAGCGGGTCGCCCAGCGACCGCCCGATGCCGTTGGCGCCGCGCGCGACGACCACGTGGAGGCCGATCTCGGTGCCCTGGGCGAGGTCCTCCAGCAGCACGTTGAAGGGGTGGCCGCCGCTGCCCGAGCCGACCAGGTCGTAGTCGTCGACGAGGATGAACAGCTCGGGGCCGGTCCACCAGTCGCGCAGCCTGAGCCGGGCGGGGGTGATGTCGGCGGGCGGGACGCGGTTCTTCATCGCCCGGGACGCGCCGTCCACGATCTGGCGGAGCTTGTCGACGGCCACCGCGTAGCCGAGCCGGTACTCCTCCGGCACCGCGTCGTACAGGCCGCGCCGGTAGTCGACCAGCATGATCCTGGCCTCGGCCGGGGTGTAGGCAGTGGTGATGGCCTTGATCATCAGCCGCAGCAGGTTGGTCTTGCCGGATTCGCTGTCGCCGACCACCAGCAGGTGCGGGTTCTCCTCGAAGTCGTGCCACAGCGGCGAGACCTCGGTCTCCTCCAGGCCGATCGGCACCCGCAGCCGGCCCTCGGGGGCGGGCAGCCGCTCGGCGTCCAGGACGAGCGGCAGCATCCGCACCTCGGGGGCGCGCGGCCCGGTCCAGTGCGCGGCGACGGCGTCGACCAGGTCGGCGACGCCCTCGCCGAGGTCGTCGGTGTTCCCGGAGCCGTCGATCCTGGGCAGTGCGGAGAGGAAGTGCAGCTGCTCGTCGGTGAGGCCGCGGCCGGGCAGCTTGGGCACCTTGGCGGCGGCCCGCATGTTGATCATCGAGTCGACGGAGTCGCCGAGCCGCAGCTCGAAGCGGGTCTGCAGCTGGTCGCGCAGACCGCCGGTGATCTCGCCCCAGCGGGTGGTGCCGACGACCAGGTGGACGCCGTAGTTGAGGCCGCGCTGGGACATCAGGGTGAGCGGCTGGACGAGGTCGTTGAACTCCTGGCGCAGGGTGTTCCAGCCGTCGACCACCAGGAAGACGTCGCCGTGCGTCTCGTCGGGCAGCTCGCCCGCGGCCCGCCGGCGGCGGAAGGACGCGACGGAGTCGATGCCGAGCTCGGCGAAGTACTTCTCCCGGCGGGTGATGATCCCGTTGACCTCGGCCACGGTCCGCAGCACCCGCTCGCCGTCGTGCCGGCCGGTGACTCCGCCGACGTGCGGCAGGCCGCGCAGCGCGGAGAGCGTGCCGCCGCCGAAGTCCAGGCAGTAGAACTGGACCTCGCGCGGGGTGTGGGTGAGTGCGAGCCCGGTGATCAGGGTGCGCAGCAGGGTGCTCTTGCCGCTCTGCGGGGCGCCGGCGATGCCGACGTGGCCGCCGGCGCCGGAGAGGTCGGCGGTGAGCAGGTCGCGCAGCTGGTGGAAGGGGCGGTCGACCACGCCGACCGGCAGGCCGAGGGTGCCGTGCCGGGCCCGGTCCTCGGTGGTGAGGCCGCGCTCGGGGTGCGGTACGAGCGGCGGCAGCAGTTCGTCGAGGGTGGGCGGGACGTCCAGCGGCGGCAGCCAGACCCGGTGGGCGGGCGGCCCGGCGTCGCGGAGCCGGCCGGACGCGATCTCCAGCAGCGAGCCGGCCGAGACCTGCTCCTCCTCGGTCTCGGCCGCCGCCACCGGCAGCTGCCGGGGCATCACGTACTCGGTGCCGTAGGCGACGACCTGCCCGGCGATGGCGGCCTGCTGGGCGGCACGGCGCTTGGGGCGGTACGGGCCGGAGACGTACGCGGCCTTGAACCGGGTGAGGGTGGAGATGTCGCTGCGCAGGAAGCCGTTGCCGGGCTGGGAGGGCAGCTGGTAGGCGTCCGGGACGCCCAGCACGCCGCGGCTCTCCATCGCCGAGAAGGTGCGCAGGCCGATCCGGTAGGACAGGTGGGACTCCAGGGCGCTCATCCGGCCCTCGTCGAGCCGCTGCGAGGCCAGCAGCAGGTGCACGCCGAGCGAGCGGCCGAGCCGGCCGATCATCACGAACAGCTCCATGAAGTCCCGGTGCGCGGACAGCAGTTCGCTGAACTCGTCGACCACCACGAACAGCGTGGGCAGCGGCCGCAGCGCGGTGCCGGCGGCGCGCGCGGTCTCGTAGTCCAGCAGCGAGGCGTACCCGGCCTCGCGCAGCACCTCCTGGCGGCGGACGAGTTCGCCGTGCAGGGCGTCGCGCATCCGGTCGACCAGGGCGGCCTCGTCGGCGAGGTTGGTGATCACGGCGGAGGTGTGCGGCAGGGTGTCCAGGCCGAGGAAGGTCGCACCGCCCTTGAAGTCGACCAGGACGAAGTTGAGCACCTCGGAGGAGTGGGTGACGGCGAGCGCCAGCACCAGGGTGCGCAGCAGCTCGGACTTGCCGGAGCCGGTGGCGCCGATCAGCATGCCGTGCGGGCCCATGCCGCCCTGGGCGGACTCCTTGAGGTCCAGGTCGACGGGCCGGCCGTCCGGGCCGAGGCCGAGCGGGACGCGCAGCCGCTGCGGGATGCCGCGCTGCGCCCAGAGGGCCTCGACGTCGTGGGCGTGCAGGTCGGGGATGCCGAGCAGGGCGGTGAGGTCGAAGTCGGTGGCGAGCGGTTCGGCGGCGTCGACGCCGTCGGCGATCCGGTAGCGGGCGAGCCGGGCGGCGAGGCGGGTCGCCGCGGGCAGGGGGAGTCCGTCGGGGCGGCCGAGGTCGGTGACGACGTCCTTGCGGTTGCGGTCGGCGCCGACCATGGTGAGCCGGCCGTCCTCGATCCGCAGCCGCAGGGTGGTGCGGGCCGGGCGCCACTCCAGGGAGTCGGCGAGGTCGATCAGGACGGCGTTGCGGTAACCGGCCAGCGCGGCGCGGCTGCCGGAGTGGGCGCCGGGGCCGTCCAGGACCAGGACGGTGAACGGCTCGTCCCGGGCCGGTACGGCGTCCGGCTCGAAGCCGGGACGGCCGGTGAACTCCTCGCCGAGCAGCTGCTCGACCTCGCCGAGGCTGCCGGCGACCAGCCGGACCGGGCCCGCGCCGTCGGTGTCGGTCGGGTGCAGGGCGTGCGGCAGCCACTTGGCCCACTCCCACTCGGCCCGCCGCTCGGGGTCGGTGACGACGGCGATGCACAGCTCGTCCGGGCCGTGCACCACGGCGAGCTGGGCCAGCACCGCCCGCACCAGCGAGCGGGCGGCCTCGGGGTCGTCGGAGCGCAGCAGCAGGTGGGCGAAGCCGCGCAGGTGGATCGCCATCGGCTGGTCGGCGAGCGTGCCGTAGGCGTGGATGAAGCGGCGCAGCGCGTGGGCGCAGAGCGGCTCCAGGTCCTCCACCGGCTTGGTGGCCAGCGGCGCGAGCGGGGTCGCCAGGCGTTGGGCGCCGAGCGCGATCCGGACGTCGCTGAAGTCGGGGTGGGAGGCCCGTCGCTCCCACAGCCGGGTGGTGCCGACCAGCGAGCCCAGTTCGGACGGTGCCGGGTGCCGCCAGGCCAGGGCCTTGCGCTGGGCGTCGATCGAGCGGCGCACCTGACGGCGCATCTGGGAGAGGTAGCGCAGGTAGTCGCGGCGTTCGGCGCGCAGCTGCTGCTTGCGGTCGCTGGAGCCGCGGATCAGCTGGGTGACCAGCATCCCGACGGCGGACAGCGCCATCATGCCCATCGCGACGTAGCTGAGCATGCCGCCGCTGCCCTCGCCGCCGCCCGGGTGCAGGAACATGAACACCATCGACAGCGAGCCGAGCGCCATCGGCGCCATGCTGATCACGCTGGCCATGCCGCTCTGCTTCTCCGGCAGGCCCGGCGGTTCCTGGAGCTGGATCTCGCCGTCCGGCATCTCGGGCCCCGGACGCCGGGGCGTCCGGTTGATCAGCTCCACGCTCACTCAGGGCTCCTTCTCACCACGGCCGTTCCCTCTGGGTGACGGACGGCGCGGCACCGGAGGTTCAGCGGTGCGGGGTTCGGCCGCGGCACACCGGTTGAACGCAGCACGCCGGGCAGGCCGTTCATCCGGGCGGAGAGGCGGACCACCGCCCAGCGAACCGGAGGACCGGCGTGAGCAGCAGTGTCGTGGCAGGACTGTGCCGATTGAGGTTCCATGCGCCGGGGACGGCCTTCGAGCTGGCCGTCCCCGCCGATGTGCCCCTGGCCGACCTGCTGCCCGCCGTCCTCGGGCACGCCGGGCCCGGGCTCGCCGAGGAGGGCCTGGAGCACGGCGGCTGGGTGCTCCAGCGGCTCGGCGAGGAGCCGCTGGACGAGGAGCGCACCGCCGAGGCCCTCGGCCTGCACGACGGCGACGCCCTGTACCTGCGGGCCCGCCACGAGGCCCTGCCGGAGGTGCACTTCGACGATCTGGTGGACGGCGTCGCCACCGGCATGAACGAGCGCGGCGACACCTGGCGCCCGGCCCTCACCCGGGTCCTCTCGCTGGCCCTGGCGCTGACGGCGCTGGCGGCCGGCTGGGTGCTGCTCGCCCTGTCCGGCCCGGCCGCCCCGCGCGAGGCCGCCGCCGCGGCGGTCGCCGTCCTGCTGCTGCTCGGCGCGGCCAGCGCCTCCCGGGCGATGGCCGACGCGGGCGCGGGCGCCGCGCTGGGCGCCGCCGCCGTCCCGTACCTGGCGCTCGCCGCGCTGCTGCTGCCGAACGGGCCGGGCGGGTCCGGCGGGGGCGGCGGGGGCGGCGGGGGCGAGCTGCTCGGTGCCCGGATCCTGGCGGCCTCCTCGGCCGGGGCCGGGGCGGCGGTGCTGGCCCTGGCGGCGGTGGGGGCGGCGGCGCCGCTGTTCCTCGGGGTGGCGCTGGTCGCGCTGCTCGGGGTGCTGTCGGGGGTGCTGGTGCTGGCCGGGATGACGCTCGCCCAGCTGGTGGCGGTGGTCGGGGTGGTGGCCGTGCTGGTCGGCGCCTTCGTGCCCTCGCTGGCGTTCCGGCTGTCCGGGCTGCGGCTGCCGATGCTGCCGCGCAACGCGGACGAGCTCCAGGAGAACATCGAGCCGGTCCCGGCCGCCGCCGTGCTGCCCCGCGCCCTGGTCGCCGACGACTACCTGATGGCCCTGCACACCGCGATCGGCGCCGTCTGCGCCGTCTGCCTGACCGTGCTGCCCTTCGCCGACGGCTGGGCCGGCCCGGCCGAGGCCGGCGCGCTGAGCCTGCTGCTCCTGCTGCACGGACGGGCCGTCGGCAGCATCCGCCAGCGCCTGGCCGTCCTGCTGCCCGGTGTCCTCGGCGGCCTGGTGCTGCTCACCCGCGCCGCCGCCGGCGCCTCCACCACCGACCGGCTGCTCCTGCTCGCGGTCCTGCTGACGCTGACGGCCGCCCTCCTCGTCGCCGCCTGGACCGTGCCGGGCCGCCGTCTGCTGCCCTACTGGGGCCGCCTCGCGGACGTCCTGCATACCCTGTGCGCGCTGGCCCTGCTGCCGCTGGCGCTCCAGGCCTGCGGGGTCTACCACACCCTGCGCGGCCTGGCCGGCTGAGCCGGGCGGGGATCCGCGGGCCCGTCACCGTCCCCCGGTGGCGGGCCCTTCCGCTGCCCGGCCCGGTACGGGCCGGCTCAGCCGAACGGGCGGAGCGGGCCGCCCCGGTCGCCGGCCCGCTCCCGGGCGTCGAGGGCCGCCCACAGGGGGCCGGGCTCCAGCCTCATCGCGGCCGGGGCTCCCGGGTTGACGACGATCCCGAGGCCGGGGGGCAGCCGTTCGAGCAGCGTGCCGGGGCCGACCACCGCGTGCCCGGGGCTTCCCGCGGCCTCCAGCCAGGAGCGCGCGGAGAACACGACCACGGCCGGTTCGCCGTCCGGGAGTCCGAAGCCGCCGACGGTGCCGAACTCGTCCAGCAGTACGGCGACCCGGGCCGAGGCGAGCGCGCGGTAGACGTCGTCGCCCGGCCCGTACCCGGTCGCGGCCAGCTGGACGGCGGCGTCGACCGGGTCGGTCGGTGCGGGCCACTCGCGTGCCAGCGGCGACGGGCGGTACTCCGCGTTCGGCGCGAACTCCTCGACGGAGCCGTCCTCGCCCGCACGCCACCGGCCGATCACCGCCCAGTCCGGTGGCTGCCCCTCGCCCTGCCAGTTCGGGTCGACCAGCCCGATCCACTGCCCCGGCGCGGCCCGGGCGGCGGCCAGGATCCGCTCGGGCACCGGCGCCATGTCGGGTGGCGCCGTGCCGGGTGGCGGCGTGGCGGCCGTCGGTTCGTCGTGGCCCTGTCCGGGAGCGGTCATCGCGGTCCTCGCTGTCTGGTGGCTGTCAGTCGTCGGTCAGGCCGTAGTCGGGGTTCGGGGCGAAGTGCTCCGCCGTCTCGTCCCCCATCGGCTCGAAGTCCTCGTCGGCGCCGTCGTCCGGCGGCTCCACCCTGCCGTAGACGATCCACTGGCTCTCCGGGGGCACGTCCGCCTCCCCGCCGTCCAGGGCCCCCTGCTGCAGGGGGTGGTCCGGGGGGATGATCCGGACCGGCCGCCAGCGCAGTCCGGCGCCGAGCAGGATCTCGTTCTCGGCCGGGCTGTGCGAGACCTCCCGGAGGAACGCCCCCGGTGTCCGGTCGGGCAGCATCAGGTACAGCCGGATGAGCCGTTGGCCGAAGGCCCCGTGCAGCCGGCTGCCCGCCGAGACCGAGACGTACGTGGGCTCGGTGACGACCTGCCCGACCTCCAGGACGCCCGGGTGCAGCCCGGGTCCGACGTACGGCGCTCCCCTGCTCACCACGAGGTCCCCCGTCACCGGGCTCTGCTCGATGGAACTGTCCAGGTTCCCGATGACCTCCCGCACCGGGCCCGGGGGCAGGGCGGTGTGGTCCCGGCCCGCCATGGTCAGCTGCCACCGGATCTGCTTGACCTCGTAGTACGAGAACTGCTCGGCGACCTCGCCGTCCCCGGTCTCGCTCGGGGCCGTGTAGAACTCCAGTGCCCCGCGTTCCTCGTCGCTCAGCCCGCGGACGAGCTCCGCCATGGGTTCGAGCCCCTGCCGGTCGTAGTAGGCGTCGCGGCCGAGCCTCTGCTGGTCGGTCCCGAAGAGCTCCAGCTGCGCGAGGCGCTCCCGGAACGCCCGCGGCATCGCGTCGAACTCGGCCGTGCTCATGGTCCAGCCCCCGTCGCGCCAGAACAGGTCGGCGGCCTGGGTGCCGTCGATGCCCGCCAGGGCCCAGCCGGACGGGTCGGCCCAGACCTCCGGGTCGTGCTCCGGGAGCTGGTGGTGCCAGCCTCCGGGCGGCGCCGCGCTGTTGTCGGAGTCGGACCCCACCGAGGAGTCGTCGCCGTTCACGATGCTCAGCCCGCCCAGGCCGTTCAGGACGCTTTCGATGTCGTCGGCCGTGTGGTCGCCGACGTGCCCGCCCGGGTTCCCGTCCGCTTCCGCGGCGGGCTCCGTCAAGCCCATCGCCGCGGTCTGCTCCGGGCTCCGGTGGTCCGGCCGGTAGGCCTCGTTCGGGACGAACTCGACCGCTTCCGCGTACCGGCCGCTCTCGTGGTCCAGTTCGGTGCCGCGCACCAGTTCGACGCCGACGATGTACCGGCCGTCGATGCCCCCGGGGAACGCGACCTCCTGTTCCTCCTCCGAGAGGCCCGGACGGTTCAGGGTCTCCCGGACGTCGATGCCTCCCGGTGCGTCGATCACGTAGCGGTGCCAGGTCCCCCAGTCGACGTGCTGGGCCGTGCGGGAGCGCGTCGTGCTCACCAGGGCCGACGCCTCGTTGCTCCCCACGTAGTCCTGGACGTCGGGGTAGCGGTCCTCCTGCCTCGGCCGCATTCCGCCCCCGAAGACCTCGGGGTAGTCGACCATGTCGGAGCGGCTCCGCTCCCACCGGTACAGGTGGCCGGAGTCGTACCGCCACATCAGGGGCACGGACTGGGCCTCCCGCAGCGCGTCCAGGTCGACGTACCGGCTCGTCGCGACCGGGTTCGGGGGCTCCTGCGCGGCGGCGTGCGGGACGTCGTCCCTCGGCACCAGCGGGACCTCGGGCGCGCCGAACTCGGTGTCCAGGTAGGCGTTCCGCTCGTCGAGGGCGACGTCCAGCGGGCGCAGGTCGGGCCCGTGGTGGTGGTCCTCCGGCGCGCGGTACCGCTCGACCAGCCGGCCCTCCCCGTCGTAGCTGTCCACCTGGCCGTCGGCGAGGTAGCGGGTCTCCCCGCCGCCCGGGAAGCGGTGGATCTCCGTCCCGTCCGGGTGGCGGTGGATCTGCGTCCCGTCGGCGAGGTAGTGGACCTCGCGGTCCGCCAGGTAGTGGACCTCCCGGTCCGGGAGGAAGTGGATCTCCCGGTCCGCGAAGCGCTGGATCTCCGTTCCGTCCGTGAGGTGGTGGACCTCGCGGTCCGCCAGGTAGTGGACCTCCCGGTCCGGGAGGAAGTGGACCTCCTCCCCGGTGGCGTAGCGGTGGATCTCCACACCGTTCTCGTGGCGGACCTCGGGGCCGGACCGCGAGGAGCCCTCGCCGTTCCCCGTGTTGTCCAGCGCGCGTCGTACCGGCGCCGACTGTTCGGGCCGGCCGGCCGCCGGGGCGTGCGGCGGGGGCGTACCGCCCGGGGCGGCGCCGGCCGGGTCCGGGTGGAACGTCCGGAACAGTCCGGTCGACCCGTCCGGGCCCGGTTTGACGTACACGCTCGCGGTCGACGGACCGTCGGGGCCGCCCGGCCTGCCGCTGACGCCGGTGCGGCCGGTCGGCGCGTGGACCGGCAGTCCGGTCTGCCGGGCGACGGCCTGGGCCTGCTCGGCGGACTCACAGCTGAGCAGCGTGATCGAGGCCGGACCGCGGCTCGGGCCGCCGTCCGGGCCGCCGTCCGCGTCGGCGGTCACGTTCCGGTGCGCGTCGGCCGCCTTCAGCGCGAGGTCGGCGAGCCGGCGCTTGAGCAGGGCGCCGACCTCGGTGCCGGTGACCCCGTGGGCCTTGGTGCCATCGGTCAGCGGGAGGTCGAATCCCTCCGAACGGCCGTGCGCGGCGAAGAAGTAGGTGTGCTTCCCGTCCCACGGCACCTGCTGCGGCACTCCGGTCGCGAAGCCGTCGGTGGAGCGCGGCACGAAGCTCGTGACCTCGCTCAGCCCGGGGTACAGCGTCGACCGCTTCGCCCAGTCGGCCTCGTCGAAGAGCGCCTGCCCGGTCTCCCGGCCGGTGGCGTCGGTGATGGTGTGGGTGAGCAGCAGCTCGTCGGGGACGGTCCGTCCGTCCGCCAGGCGCACCCCGCCGGAGGCCGGCCCGGTCTCCTCGGCGGGGTCCGTGGCGGGCTCGTCGCCGGCGCGCCGGGGCGGCGGCACGGCGGCCGTGTTGTCCGTCTCCTCGGACGCCGACTCGCGGGCCCGGAGGCGGACGTACGTGACGCCGTCCTCCGTCCGCGTCAGCGTGCGCTCGGTGACCCGCATCCGGGCCCCGGGCAGGAAGAGGACCTCTTCCTCCTCCATGTGCGAGGAGAACGGCGCGATGTCGCGGCCGTTGAGGCCGGTCGCCTCCAGCTCCAGCAGGACCCGGTACTCGTCCTGGCCGTCGTACTTCTTCATGAAGCCCAACGAGGTGCTCTCGTTGGTGCTGAAGCTCGCGAACGTCCGGTGCAGGATGACGTCGCCGCCGTACTCGGGCCCGGCGGGCCGGCCGGTCGGCCGCATCGGGTCCTCCAGGGTGCCGTCGCCGCGGAACAGCGTCCCCGTCGCCGCGGGCAGCAGCCGCAGCGCGTCCGCCAGCAGATGGCTGTGCAGCTGCATCTCCCGCTGGATGCCCGCCAGTTGCTCGGCGGTCAGGGAGTCGGCGAGACTCCACGGTTCGGTCCTCGCCCGCATGCCCTCGTGCAGCTCGGGGATCCCGGTGATCGAGCCGGGCAGCGCGGTGCCCGGGTCCCGGTAGTGCTTGGCGATCAGCGCCGCGATCTTCCCGCGGAGCGCGGGGACGGCGCCGGGGCCCGGGTTCTTGAGCAGCACGTTGATCAGCGAGTAGGCCGGGCCGGTGTAGGTGTACAGCGCCACGAAGTGCGCGGGGCCCAGCAGGTCGGTCACGTCCGTCGCCCTCGCGACGCCGTTGCGGGCCATCCACTGCAGGTACGGGGGCGCCCCGAGTCCCTCGTCCGGGTTGGTCTCGGTCAGCGACTCCCAGCGCCGCCGCGTCTCCTCCAGGACCGTGTCGTTCACCTCCTTCGAGGTGAGGGCCCACTCCAGGTAGGTGCGCTCGTGCGGCAGTCCGGCCGTCAGCTCCGCCGGTGCCGGGTGCTCGAAGGCCGGCCTGACCGGCCCGTCCCAGCCCTCCACCGGCGGGCGCAGCTCGGCCGGCGGGACACCGGGCACGTTCCGGTACAGCTCGGCGCCGTCGGTGTACCGATGGCCGGGGAAGGCGCCGGCGAGCCGCATGCCCGCCACCACCTCGTGCAGTGAGTGCTCCCCGCCCGTCAGCAGCCAGCCGTACAGCGCCCGGGCGAACAGGTCGTGGTCGCCCTGCCCGAGGAGCCGGAACGCCCGCATGGCCTCGGCCGCGACCCGGGAGGCCGCGCCGTCCGCCGTCCTGATCCCCAGCTCCCGCAGGTCCGCCTGCCGGACGGCGTCGGCCCGCAGGGCCGCGGAATCGTCGAGCCGGAACCGCTCGTCGCGGGCCAGCCGGTGGAACTCCCGCATCACCTCGTGCAGGCTCCCGCCGGTGACGAGGTGGGCGGTGCCCTCCGCCCCGGTGGCCTCGGCGATCCGGCGCAGCGCCGCACGGGCCCGGTCGACCACCCGGGGGTCGCCCGCCGTCCACGCTCCGAGCTCCCGGTCGAAGGCCTCCGCGTGGTGCCGGTACCGCGGCTCGTCGAAGACCGTGTGCCGTACGACCGCTGCCGTGGGCGGCGGCTGGGCACCGGGGAGCACGACGGGCGGGGAGCCGTCGCCGGGGTGGAGCTGCTGGTCGAGCGGCGTGGCGGGGTCGAGCGGCGTGTCGACGCCGAACTTCACCGCTCCGTCGATCCCGCCGTGGACGTCGCCCCGGTCGGCCTCCGGGTACGCCGCCCTGCCGTCGTCGTTCAGGTAGGCACCGAGGTCCACGGTCCCGTCCTGGGCGATGCGCTGCCAGTTGCCGCCGCGGACGATCACCGGACGGCCGTGCGCGTCCATCCCGACGCCGGAGGTGACCACCAGGTGGCCCCGGCCGCCACCCGCCGCACCGGCCGCCGCGCCGGCCGCGGGAGCCGGCGGGACGAACCAGACCTGGCCGTCGGCGGCGTAGGCGACGGCCTTGGGCAGCCTGGCCCACACGTGCTCCATGACCTCGCGCACGTACTCGCGGTCCGGCCGGACGTTGAGGTCGCAGGCGACGAAGCGCACCGGCTTCTCGCCGTCCCAGCCGTCCTCCTCGTAGAGCTTGAGCAGCCCGCCCGCGACATCCGCCGGGGCGACCATGACATGGCCCATCACGGGCACGCCGTCGGCGGTGTGCATGGCCAGGGTGAGGTAGTCGTTCGCGTGCGGGAGGTTCGGGAAGACCGACTCGGTGAGCGTCCGCCAGTCGGCGTGCCGGTCGCCGACCCAGTACAGCGCCTGGGACTCCAGCACGGTCAGCTCGGGGGCGGGTTCGTACCCGGGGTCGCGCCAGCGCTGCTCGACCTCGGTGACGGCCACCGCGCGGCCGGGGCGCTTGAGCCTGTCGACCACGTCGACCAGGGTCCTCAGGTCACCCGCGTCGACCTCGCCGCCGCCGTCGCCCTTCAACGTCCGGACGTAGTCGACCAGGTCCGCCCTGGTCACCTGCTGGTCGGCCGGCAGGTGCAGGGCCTCGCGGACGAGGTCGGCGGTGCGGCGCAGCCTGGTGAGGTGCGCCAGGGTGATCCGCTCGGTGCCCTGCTGCAGTTCCTGGGCGAGCTTGGCGGTGCGCCAGGCGTTCATGCTCGCCTCGCGGCGGGCCGCCTCCCCCGCGACCAGGTCGGTGACCCGGCCGGCGAGCGGGCGCCCGTGGTCCGCTCCGATGTACTCGGCCAGTGGCCACAGGTCGTCGTGGGTGCGCAGCTCGGGGACGTTGGCGAGCCCGGCCAGGGCCTCGTGCAGCCGCTGGTCCGCGTCGCTCGCCTTCGGGAACGGCGAGGGCGTGGTCCGCTCGGTGGCCTCGATCTGCACGTACGGCTCCCGCAGCGGGGACTGGAGGAGTTGCCGCCCGCCGAGGTCGAAGGTGCTGCCGGGCCGGATCAGGACCTCGGCCTCGCCCTGCTTGTCCGAGAACGGCTGGATGTCGAAGGCGCTGCCGCCGCCGCGCACCGAGAAGTGCAGCAGGGCGCGGTAGGTGAGCGGGAGTTCCGTGCGGGTCTGCATGAACATCATCGCCGTCCGGCGGTCCATGCTGGTGCTCACGAAGTCGGGGTTGCGGAAGGTCTCTCCCCCGTAGGAGGGCGACAGCCGCCTGCCGACCGGTCCCGGCAGGCCCAGGACCCGGTCGCCGCGCCAGAGCTCGCCGGAGTACGAGGGGAGCTTGGCGAGCGACTCGGAGATCAGTTCCGCGTGTGCGATCAGCTCCCGCTCGATCTGCGGGAGCCGCTCCTTCACGGCGCTCTTCAGGGCCTTCCAGTCGTCGGCGGTGCGGTTGCGGGGCAGCTTGGTGAGCAGTGGTGCGAGCACCTGGTCGTGCTTGAGGATCGACGGCAGGCGGGCCGGGTCCGGTGTGCGCAGCAGCCCCGAGATCTGGACCTCCAGGGCCCGCTGCCGGGTGAGCGGACCGAACCTGAGGGCCACGTTGATCAGCGCGTAGGCGGGGCCGGTGTAGACGGCCAGCGCGTCGAAGTGCGCGGGGGTCAGCCGGTCGAGCACCTCCCGCGCGCTCAGCGGGTTGCGGCCCAGCCAGTCGGCCACGACCCGCGAGGCCCGGGTCGGGTCGTTCGCGGCCAGCGTGAACCCGTCGCGGTTGCGCTGCGCGTTCTCCACCACGTCGTCCCGCCAGCCGCCGTCGGCGCGCGGCTTGTGGAGCAGGTCGTGGTAGGCCGCCTCGTGGGGCAGCATGCCGTCCTCGCCCAGCAGCGCGCGCACCTGCTGCTGCGGTATGCCCGGGATGTGCTGGTACAGCGTCGAGACGTCGTCCAGCGCGTTCGGCGGGAGCGGGGGCAGTTCGTCCAGCAGCTGCGCGCCCTTGAGGATCTCGTACAGCGAGTGGTCGCCCAGCGGCAGCATCCAGCCGGTGAGGGCCAGCAGCATGTCCTGCGGTGCGCTGTCCACGACCTTGAGCAGTCGGAAGGCGTTCAGCATCTTCGCCGTGGTGGCCGAGATGCCGGTGCTGAGCGGCATGCCCTTGTCGCGGTGGGCCTCGCCGTACCAGGCGGACTTCTCGTTGAGCATGTAGTGCGCCCGGCCGGGCTTCCACGTCAGCGCCTCCCCGTCGCCGACGCCCTGCTGGTACGCCAGTTCCCGGGGGCTCAGCGGCATGCCGCGGTCCTGGAGGCCCTGCGCCGTCAGGTCGTTCGGCGGCACCGGCTCACGGGCCTGGCGGGCCTTCAGGCTGGCCAGGTACTCGGCACCGGCCTTGAGCGGTTCCGTGCCCTGCTTGATGACGGTGCCGGTGCCGAAGTGGTCCTTGGCGAACATGGTGTTGAGGCCGGGCAGGATCTCCAGCACGGAGCGGGTCCCGCTCCGGAGGAAGTCCTGCTGGGCCGCCAGCTCGCGCAGGTCCAGCCCCATCGCCTCGGCCGTCGCCGTGGGGTCGGGGGACTCCAGCATCCGCTGGAGCACCTGCTTGAGGCCGAACGGGGAGTCCTTGACGTAGGCCGCGTTGTAGAACGCGGTCAGCAGTTCCCGGGTGTTGCCGGTCCGCATCATGGTGCGGAACTCCGCCAGGCCGAGCTGTTCGCCGACCTGCCCGGCGGAGCCCTCCTCCGGCTTCCTGTCGGTGTTGAGGAAGACCTGGTAGAGCTCCCCCTCCGGGGTCTCGGGGTGGGCGGCCCGCAGGGCGTCGTAGAGCCGCTGGACGGCGTTGCGGGCCGCTGCCTGCGCCTGGGGGTGCGCGAAGGCGTAGGCACCCAGCCGCGCCTCGAACTCCTCGGCGCGCCGCCGGTGTTCCGGGGTCGCGTGGAGCGCCTGCTTGGGGACGCCGAGGGGCTGGAGGTCCCGCTGGTCGACGACCGGGTGCTGCGCCGTGGCCTCGGCGAGCGGCTGCGGGTCGTGCAGCTGCGGGCCGTGGACCTCGACGACCTCCACGACCGGCCCGTGGGCCGGTGGCGGGGCGTGGTCCGGCGGCGGGGCGTGGACGCCCGCCCCGTTGTCGACGGTCGGGGTGTGCGCCCCGGCGCCCTCCACGGGCAGCCTCAGGTGGAGCCACTGCCCGCCCGCTTCGAGCCGGGGCCGGCCCGAGGCGTCCCAGCCGACCCGCGAGCCGACCACCAGGTGGGTGCGGCCCTGGTCCTGGACCACCCAGACCTTGCCGTTCCCGACGTACGCCTGCAGTTCCACGCCTGGAAGCCGCTCACGCAGGGACCCCAGCACCTGGGTGACGTACTCCTGGGCGTCGCAGGCGACGAACCGCAGCGGGCGGCCGTCCCACTCGCCGGTGGCGTGGAGCTCCGCCAGCGACTGGGCCAGGTCGTCCGGGTGCAGGGGCCAGCCGTTCCAGCCCGGCGCTCCGTTCTCCGTGACGGCGTGGTAGGCGATGGTGAAGTAGCGCGGGTCCTCCTCGATGGACCGTACGCTCCGCTCCAGGTTCTCGTGCGTGGCCTGGTCGGCGAGCGGGTCCCGCAGGACGCGGACGCCGCCCTCGTGGTGCGGGGTCAGGGCGCGGGCCACCTGGATTCCGACCTGGCGCCGCGGCACGGTCAGGCCGTCCGGGTGCTCGGGCGTGAACTGCGTCCAGTGGTCCGCGGGCGAGACGCCTGCCCTGGTGTCGGCGTGCGGGATCTCCAGCTCGACGGGCAGCAGCCCGGACAGCGACCGGTTGCCGCCGGAGCCCTGGTCGGCGGGGTCGCCGCCCCTGTGGAGGGTCAGTTCGAGCTGGACGTAGCCCGTGTAGCGGGCCATCGGGGTGTTCGCCTTGGCGTTGGCCACGTACCGGCCGCCGGCGTCGGTGACGGTGCCCGTCCGCCCGCGGTAGGCGCCTCCGAGCAGCAGCGAACCGGTGCCCTCGACCAGGGCCCCGAGGTCGGCCTGGGCGCCGACCTGGCCGCGCAGGTTCCACTGCCGGCCGGTCAGCTGCGTGCTCCGGTTGCCGCCGCCCGACTCGTTCGCCGGGCTCAGCGCGGCCCCGGTGCTGTCGCCGTGGTGCTCCAGCTGGACGAGGGAGGCCTTGACCGTCACCTCCGCGTCGTCGACGAACCAGCGCCGGCCCGAGGAGGGGGTGCCGATCGCCCGCTGCGGGCCGACCTCGGCGCCGGCTCCCGGGTGGGCGCCGACCGCCGGGGCCAGCAGGGAGGAGAGCTGGGCGTGGCTCAGGCCCGCGGTGACGACGGGCTCCAGCCGCTTCCAGGTGCCCCCGCCGAAGAAGCGCGGCCCCTCGGTCCGCAGGAGGCTCCGCAGGCCGGCGGTGTCGCCGACCCAGCGCAGCACGTCCCCCGGGCGCAGGCCCGAGGTGAAGACCTCCGCCGGCGGCACCCGCAGGTCGCGCGGGAGGGAGGGGCCGCGCCGCTGCCCGGGCCCGGTGGCGTCCGCGGTGGCGCGGGCGGTCTCGGTCAGCACGTCGGCGTGGATGACGGCCTCCGCGACCGTCCGGCGCAGCCGCCACTGCGGGACGACCGCGTTCCCGGCCTCGGCCAGGTTGCGGACGACCGCCTGCGTCCTGGAGAGGGCGGATTCGGGGACGACCCGCACCGGCCGGGCGTCCAGGGGCAGCGGAACCGCGGGACGCCGCTCCATCACCACCGACAGCCGGATCGTGGCCCGGTGCGCCTCGGCGGCGAGCTTGGTCTTGACGGCCGTTCCGGTCACCAGGACGTCCCGGCCGTACTCCAGTGCGTCCGTGCGCCGGGTGTGGGTGACGCCGCCGCCGATCACGGCGGACACGCCCGTGCCCACGGTCCCCAGCACGGTGAGCCCGAGCGAGTCGGCGTGCCCGCTGCCGGAGTTGGTGCCGGCCTCGGAGCTGGTGAAGGCGGTCTGGGAGCTGGCACCGATGTTGAACTCGACCTGGGGCGCGTCGCCGGACTTGGTCATCCGGTCCACCGAGGCGGTGATCCGCACCGTGCTGCGGCCGTGCGTCAGGACGATCTCGTGGCCCGAGGTCATGGGCTTCAGCAGCGGGTGCAGCCTGTCGAAGTCGAGGGCGTCGTGGAGCCGGGTCCGCATCCCCTCCCAGTCCCGGCCGAGCACCGCCCGGCCCTTCGGCGCCAGCTCGGCGACCACGTCGGCCACCGCCCGCGGCCCGGTGCGCACCGTTCCGTCCTGGGCCTCCAGGTGGACCCGGGTGACGATGTCCGAGGAGCCGAGCCGCTTGTCCGGGAGCTGCAGGACCGCCGGGTTGTCGTCGGCCGGGGGCCGGACCACCTCGCGGTGCGGGGCCGCCACCAGGACCGGCGCTTCCGCGGTCGCCCCGGCCAGCGACCGCTGGAGCGTTCCCGGCACGAACCGGACCGTGAACACGGCGTCCCCGTCGAACAGTTCGGCGGTCTCCACGCTCTTGCCGCGGCTTCCGGTGCCGCCGGTGCGCTCGATGGTGAGGCCGCGCGCGCTGTCCCGGGTGTGGGCGTACTCGCCGGTGACGCTCACGTGCGGGACGGTGCCCTTGAGGGAGACCCCGCCCCGCCAGCGGCTGAGCCGGTCCCAGCTGTAGCCGACGACGGTGCGCTGCTGGCTCCCGAGCTCGAACTCGAAGCCGTCCACCGTCCGCCGGTGCCGCAGGGCCAGCGGGGCGACGGTGACCTCCACCGTCCCCTTCCAGCTGCCGGTGTCCACCGACACCTTGAGGCTGCCGCCCCGGCTGAGCCGGGACAGCGAGGCGGTCAGGCCGGCCGCGTCCAGCCGGGCGGCGAGCCGGGCCGACGCGTGGGCGGAGACCGGGCCGGCCGTCCCGAGGACGCGGTGGACCTCCTCCAGGACGGACGGGCCGCGCCGGCCGACGCTGAGCACCACGTCGGAGTGGCCGAGCTTGTCGGGGACGCTCAGGTGCTCGGGGGCCTGCCCCGCGGGCTGCGGCTGCGGGGCGGGCGGGTCGGCGGGCGGGGGCACCGCTTCGTCGAAGGGGTTGGCGATGACCCGGTCGGGCCGTTCCCGGGGCTCGGTGTGCGCCTGCTCCATGCTCAACGCGGCGTCCAGCGCGACCGGTTCGCCGTGCGGCCTGCCGTTCAGCGTCAGCCGGAGCTCGAACGTCGCGTCGTACAGCACCTGGGCGCTGCGGTACTTGCCGTTCGCGTAGCTCTTGGCCGAGGCGCCGCCCCGCCAGCCGTCCCGGTCGCGCACCTCGTGCTGGACCGTGGCGGTGCCCTGGAGGGTGTCCGTGAACGGCTTGCCGTTCCCGTCCAGCACGTTCTCGCGGGTGTGCACCGGCCCCTTGCCGAAGGCCTGGGCCGAGACGTTCCTGCTGTCGGAGTTCAGCAGCCGCTTCGACTCGAAGGTGGTGCTCTCCCGGACGGGGTTGAGGTCCGCCGACGCCTGCTCCCGCCGGTACGTCAGCGAGGTGACGTGGGCGGTGACGCCGATGCCGAGCCTGCTCAGCGGGCCGAGCGTGACGGCGGGGCCGCGCAGCGGGACCTCGTGGGTCATGCCCACCAGGTGGGCGCCGACGGCCGCCTGCGAGAACGCCCGCAGGACGTCCTCCCTGACCCCGCGCCACGTCTTCGCCCCCAGCTGGGCGAGGCCGATCTCGTCCAGCCGGGCGTGCAGCGGTGCGACGCTGTGCACGTCACGGACGACCGTGGTCACGGGCAGGCCGGTGTAGGCGGCCGAGCCGTGCCAGATCCCGGTCGGCGGGTGCGGGACCAGGGTGCCGGGGGGCAGCGGCGCGTGGTCCGGGTGCGGGGCGGGGTTCTCCTGGCCCGGGGTCGGCGGGGAGGTCTCCGCCCGGTCGACGACCACCCGGAAGCCGAGCCCGGCGTCGACGGAACGGGCCGGGCCGGGCCGCCGGGTGCCGAAGGGGCCGAATTCGACCTGGATCCGCGCCTCGCCCTCGAACACCACCGCCGCCGTCTTCACCTTGGTGCCCAGCGACAGTTCGTCGCCGCCGCCGTTCAGCGTCACCCGGTCCCGGCCGGTCCCGGCGCCTGCGCCGGCGCCTCCGCCGCCG
Source organism: Kitasatospora sp. NPDC127116 (assembly GCF_042677365.1). Classification (NCBI taxonomy): domain Bacteria; kingdom Bacillati; phylum Actinomycetota; class Actinomycetes; order Kitasatosporales; family Streptomycetaceae; genus Kitasatospora; species Kitasatospora sp. NPDC127116. The sequence goes on along the minus strand of NZ_JBHXTL010000107.1, from coordinate 13,151 downwards.
TTCTTGGCCGACCCGGTCGCGCTGAGCGGCAGCGGGAACTGCCAGCCGGTGCTCGTGGTGTCCTGCTGGACGTGCGAGCGGGAGGTTCCGGTGGCGATGTTGAACTCGGTGGCCGGCAGCTCCGCCGTCTGCCCGATCGTGTGGATCCGGGCGTTCTTCAGGGTGATGACGGCCCTGGGGCCGACGAGGCCGTCCACCTCGACGGTCAGGGTCTCGCCCGACATCAGCGCCTTGAGGTCCTGGTGCAGCGCGCCCAGGTCGACCTCGTCCAGCAGCTTGGCCTTCAACGCGGGCCAGGCGCTGCCGAAGTGCTCCCGCGCCTGGGTCTCGAAGCCCGCGACGAACGCGGCGATGCCCTTGCCGCCGGCACCGGGTGCGTTCAGGTCGGGGAGCTGGATGCCCTCGGGCCCCTCGACCGGCTCCGGCCGGTGCCGCAGTGCCCACACGTCCGTCACGATGTGCGAGCCGGACAGCCGCCCGCCCGGGCCCGCCCCGGGCGGCGGGAGGAGCGGGAGGTCGACCGGCCGCGGAGCTCCGGTCTCCCGGAGCGGAACGGCGACCTGGGCCCGCACGTCCACCGGTCCGATCGGTCGCGGGACGGCTTCCGGGGACACGTCGGTGCCGCGGTGGGTGAGGTCGAGGAACCGCGCCGACAGGTGGAAGACGGTGTCGAACAGCGCGGCGGTCTCCGAGGTCTTGCCGCGGGCCACCGTCCGGCTCGCCTGGGCGTCGGTCGTCCCGTGCTGCCGGCCGTACCGGTAGCCGACGGTCTCGGTGAGGTCGGCCGGCTTGCCGAACTTGAACTTCGCCTGGCCGCCCACGTTCCCCTGGAGCAGCCGGTCCCCGGTCACGCCGACCGAGGTCTGCCGCTCCGAACCGTACTCGAACTCGAAGTTGTCGGCGGCCCTGAGGAAGGTGCTGTTCCCGAGGTCGGCCCCGACCCGGACGGTGCCGGTCCAGGCGCCAGCCGAGAACGGCACGTCCCACACCTCGCCCCGGGACAGCGCCGTGAGCTTCGCCTGCAGGGTCTCCGCGCCGAACAGGCTCTCGGCCAGCGTCCTGGCCGCCGGCTCCTCACCGTGCAGCACCGCGGCGAACCGGCGGGTGAAGTGGTCGAGGAGCTGGGTGCGGGTGCTGCCGAGCCCGATCAGCACGTCCGAGGACGCCAGTCCGTGCTCGTCGATCCGCGACGGACGGGCGGGCAGCTCCGGGCCGACGACGGTGCGCACGACACCGTTCAGGTCGGTGACGGTGTCACCCGGCTGCAGGACCTCCAGGGGAGCGTGCTGCCCCTGGTCGTGCTGCTCGACGACCGTCTCGTCCACCGGCGCCACGGATTCCATGAACTCCCGGAACCCGGTGAACACCTCCTCCTCGCTCGGCCGGACGACCGTCGCCCGCTCCCGCGTCGCGGAGTCCATGAACTCCCGGAAGCGGCCGAACAGGTCCTCCTCGTCCAGCCGGGCGACGGTCCTGCGCTCGCGGACCGCGGAGTCCATGAACTCCCGGAACCCGGTGAACAGCTCCTCCTCGGCCTCGGTCCGGCCGACCTGGTTGGCCGGCTCCGGATGGGCCGCCCGCGGGTCCGTCCCGAAGAGGCGCTCCAGCAGCGGCACCAGCTCGGGCACGTTCTCCCGCACCCACGGCGCACCGTTGTTGCGCGGCGCCCCGGTCGACGGGTCACTGCCGTGGTTGTGCCCGAAGTACGCCGTCACCAGCTGCGCGAAGAACTCGTGCTCGTCGCGCGCCGAGTAGTTCCCGACCCGCTCGCCGTTCCCGTCCCGCAGACCGCCGTCCGGCCAGGCCGTCACGGACTCCTCGCCGAACAGCTCCGCCAGCGCGTCGGAGACGCTCCGGTCCCGGAAGGCCTGCCCGACCAGCTCCCGCTGCGCGTCGGTCAGACCGAACTCGTGGATCGCGTGCGCGAGTTCGTGCGCCGACGTGGAGTACCCCTCGGCGTACGCCGGATGCTCCCCCACCGGCGTCCGCGCACCGAGCAGGTTCTCCTCCGTGATCAGCACGGTCCCGTGCCCGCTGGAGCCCCGCACGACCGACCAGTCACGCCCGTCACCCGTGCCGTGCCCGGACGCCGCGAAGCCCGGGACCTCCGTCATCGGCACGTCACGCGGCACCACCCCGACCCGCAGGCCCGCCGCCACCAGCCGCTCCGCGACCTCCTTGTTCGCCAGCATCCGCGCCACCAGGTCCTCGGCCGTCCGGCGCGCCGCGACCGGCTGGTGCGTCCGGGGGTCGACGTCGACGAGCAGCCTCGCCGCCGCCTGCGCGAAGTCCTCCGGCCCCAGCTCGTCCCGCAGACCCGCCATGAAGGCCTCGTCCGCCGCGAGTTCGCGCCGGTCCTCCGACGAGAGGTGCTCCAGCACCTGCACCCACTCGTGCAGCGGCCCCGGCACCGGCATCTCCCCGCCGCCCAGCCCCACCGGCGGCCGGCCCGGCGCGACCTGCCCGTCCTGCCCGGTCGGCGCGGGCGCCGGGAACGTCGGCGACGGCTGGGACGGCGGCTGCATCGCCGTGTCCGTCGGCGACGGCGGCCGCGTCGCCGTGCCGGGCGGCGGCGGGGTGGGGGCCGGTCCGGTGAGCCGCAGGTCCGAGGAGAGTTCCGTCGCGACCTGGTCGGCGGGAACCCCCGAGTAACCGGCCGGCATCTCGATGACCACGGGCACCATCTGCACGCTGCTGCCGCTCTGTCCCGCATCGGACTTGACCATCATCCACGTACCGCCCGTGGCGACCACCGGGAAGCCGTGGGAGTCGTAGCCGGTCGAGGTCGAAGCGACGAAGGTCCGGCCGCCCCCGGGAGGCAAGGGATCGCCGATGTGCCGACCGGGGAACGGCACGAACCAGAGGTCCTCCTTGGGTGCCCGAATGGTGACGTGCACGTCCCTCATGGAGAGGTACACGTGGAGTGTGGCCAGGTACACGCCGGCCTGCGTCGCACCCAGGCGGGGGACGGCGAGCTCGATGTCCCCCGTCCCGCTCCAGTACCCGTGCTTCTTGAGATCCGCGATCAGGCGGGCCATCTCCCAGGAGGTGACCTGGTGCCCGTCGACCGTCGGGAAACCGTCCGCATCGGCGCGGCCCACGATCTCGAACGTCCTGGAGGAGCTCTCGACGTACCCGAACTCCGGCAGCACCGTGCCGTCCAGCACCCAGCCGTGGAACCCGCCCGAGGTGTCCGTGAGCGGCCGGCCCTGCTGGACCCAGTCGTCGCCCGGCAGTCGGTGCACGACCGGACCGGGCACCGGCGGCAAGGCCGGCGGCACCTGAGCGCCCGGTCCCGTCTGCTGCCCCGCCGCGGCGTTCCCGTCCACCGCCGGCGATCCGTGCGCGGTGTTCCCGCCGTCCTCCAGCAGGTCGTCCAGCTCGATGATCCTTCCCTCGGGCTCCTGCCCCGGCCCGTGCACCGGTTGGTCGTCGGCCGGGTCCGGATCGAGGTGCGTCTCCCAGGAGGTGACCTCGGTGCCGAGCCCGACGGTGTGGGGTGCCGGGCCCACGAGCGGCAGCCCTTCGCCGTTGCTCACCCTGAACTCGGTCTTCTCGTCGGCGAAGTACGGCCCGAGCTTCTCCGGCCGGCTCCCGTGCTCCAGCCAGACCCAGTTTCCGGGACCGGCGTACACCCGCTCCCCGGCGACGGACAGGCCGACCTTCTCGGCGACGAGGAGGTGCGTGGTGCCGAGCGGCGAGGCGGTGATCCAGACGTTTCCCGCCGCCGCGAGCGCGAGGATCCTCCGGTCCATCCGCCACAGGTGGTTCAGCATCTGATCGGCGTACGACCGGTGGGCGTCCGACGCCAGGTCGGTGGCCAGCAGGCGCAGGGGCCGGCGGACGTCCCAGCTGCCGTCCTCCACCAGCTTGAACAGGGCGTGCGCGGCCTCGGCCGGGGTGAGGGCGGTGCCGTGCAGAGCGGGGCGCCCGCCGACGGTGTCCAGCACCACGGTGAGGAAGTCGCCCCGGAACTGCAGCGTGGTCAGGAGCGGCACCAGGGCGTCGTGCTCCGCGGGCCGGTCCCCCAGCAGGTACAGGCCCGCTTCGCCCGGGACCGCCGGCTCCGCGTCGGCCCGCCCGACGGCCTCCCAGGCCGTCCGCAGGGCGGCCACGGCCGAGGCGTGGTCGGTGTACTCCACGTCCTGTGCGACCGCCAGGATCCGGCGCAGGTCGTGGTCGCCCGTTCCGGTCCTGCCGGTCACCTGTCCGGTGAACCGCTGCAGGTCGTCCTGGGTGATCCGGTGGTCCGGGGACAGACCGAGTTCGGTGCGGGCCAGGGTGGCGACCAGGGACGCACCCGTGAGCTCGGCGAGGGTGTGCCCGACGGCGTCGTGCAGGGTGGCGGTGATCCGCGCGGCGTCCCACAGGTGCTCGGTCGCCCGGCGGACCAGGACGTCGTCCGGAGCGTCCGCCTGGGCCCGGCGCGCGTCCGGCAGCCCGACGTGGGCACCCGCGGCCCTGGCCAGCTGCCAGAGGTCCCGGTGGAACCGCGCCTCGGACGTGTTCGCCAGGCCGGCCAGCTGGGACCTGAGCTTCTCGTGGAGCCGCTGGGGCCACTGCGGCGAGTCGTTCTGCCACTCGAACGGCCGCGCGGATCCGTTCTCCATGTAGTCGATCCGCTCGTACGGTCCGGTGCTCGCGCTGCCGGTGCCGCTGCCCGTGACCGTGAGGACCGCACCGGGCTTCATCAGGATCTCCCGCTCCCCGTCCCGGTAGCGGGAGAAGGGCGTGATGTCGACACCGCTGTCGCCCGCCAGGCGGATCCGGGCCAGGACCCGGTGGGCCAGTCCGTACCGGGCGAGCTTCTCGTCGGGCGCCAGGAATTCCTGGGCCGTCTCCTCCAGCCGGCTGGTGCTGAGCAGCCCCGCGCTGCTCTGCTTGTTGCCGGGCCTGGCCGCCGTGAACACGCTCTCCGGACCGTCCAGGCGGCCCAGCCCCCACTCTCCCCGGTACACGACCCCGGTCACCGCCGGCAGCCGGTCCAACGCCTCGATGATCATCTCGGCGTGGATCCGCAGCTCCTTCTCGATCTCGGGCAACAGTTCCCTGGCCATCCGGGAGAGTTCCGCGGTGTGCTCGGGCGTCCGGTGCTTCGGCCCGGGAGTGGCGATGAGCCCGCCGAGCACCGGGTGCTCCAGGAGCATCGACGGCACCGCCTCGACCTTCCCGGCCAGCAGGGCGTCGATCTGCTTGGCCAGCGCGGTGTGCAGCAACGGTCCGTCGTACTTCAACAGCGCGTTGATCAGCGGGTAGGCCTTCCCGGTGTAGATGTTGAGCGCCTCGACGTGGGCCACGCTCAGCCGCGCGCCGAGTTGCTCCCGCGTCAGCCCGTTGTCGGCCAGCCACTCCCGCTCGAACGGGTACGGCACCTTCCCCGGCTCGACCATCCGCTGCCACACCCGGCGCACGGATTCCAGGCCCTCCTCCTCGAAACCGCCGTTGCGGCGGGAGCGGCTCGCCAGGGCGTGGTACACCGACTCGTGCGGGAGCATCCCGAGCTCCCGGCGCAGAGTGCCCTCGGGCAGGCCCGGAACGTGCCGGTACATCGCGGCGGCCTCGGTCAACAGGTGCGACGGTACCGGCGGGAGCTCCCCGGCGAGTTCGGCGCCCTTGAGGATCTCGTAGAGCGAGTGGTCGCCCAGCGGCAGCATCCAGCCGACCAGCGCGAGCAGCATGTCCTCTGCCGCAACGTCCGGGACCTTGAGCGCGCGGAACGCGCCGAGCATCTTCGCCGTCGTCGCCGAGACGCCGGTGCTGAGCTGCATTCCCTTGGTGTTCCGGGCCTCGCCGTACCACTTGGAGGCCGTGTTGACGTCGTGCTTGAAGTTGCCGGGCTCCCACTGGAGGGCCTGGGAGGGGTCGGCGCCCTGGAACGTCTTCTCCCGGGGGCTCAGCGGCATCCGGAGCTCGATGAGCTTGCGGTCCAGCTCGAGCGGATTCGTCTCGGTCCGCGGCGTGCGGGCATCGGAGCTGGCCCGGAACTCCCGCTGCAGTGCCAGCGGGGCCCGGTGCGCGACCGCACCGGTGGCGAAGTAGTCCTTGTCGAAGTAGCCGGCCCCGCCGGTCAGCGCGTGCGAGACCTTCCGGGTGGAGCTGTTGAGGTAGTCCAGCTGCTGCGGCACCCGGGTACTGTCCAGTCCCAGCTCGCGCAGCCGGGCGGCCGGATTCCCGTGCTCGGCCAGGCCGGTCAGCAGCTGCTTGAGACCGTACGAGCCGGGTGGCTGCGTGGCGTCGTGGGCGTAGGCGGCGTTGAAGAAGGCCGTCATCAGCTCGCGGAGGTTGCCCGTCGCCAGCAGCTCGTGGAACTCGTCCCGGGTGAGGTGCTCGCCGACCTGCCCGGCCGAGGTCAGGTCCTTGCTCAGGAAGACCCGGTAGACCTGCTCGCCGGTCGGGTCGCCGTGCGCCGACTTCAACGCCTCGTACAGCCGGTACGCGCTCCCCCGGGCCGCTTGCAGCGCCCGTTCGTCCCGGTAGGCGAGCAGGCCGACGGACCTCTCGAAGTTCTGCGCGACGGTCTCGTACTCCGGTGCGTTGTACAGGTGCTTGCGGCCCGCGCCGAACTGGTGCGCCTGCGGGTCCGGCGCGACGATCCGGTGCTCGGGCGTGGCGGTCAGCGGTGCGGACCCGCCGTCCTGGTGGGCCGGCAGCTCGGTGGCCACCACCTGGACGTGCTCGGCCGGGGCGTGCTCGGCCGGGACGTGCTCGGCCGGGGCGGTGAGCCGGACCCAGTGGCCGCCCGGCTCGACGCGCGGGAGTCCGGCGCTGTCGAAGCCGACGTCGCGGGTGACGACCAGCCGGCGCGAACCGTCGCCCGCGACGCGGTCGGGCACCAGCCACAGGGTGCCGCCCGGGGCGTCCACCTCGACCTTCAGCGCCGGTCGCTGCTCGCGCAGCGCGGCGGTGAAACGGCCCGCGTACGAGTCCGCGCCGCCGCGGCCGACGTCGCAGCCGGCCAGGCGCAGCGGCCGGCCGTCCCACACGCCCCGGTCGTACAGGTCGAGCGCGGTCCTGGCCAACTCGCGGGGCGGGACGGGCTTTCCGTCGACATGCGGCGCGCCGTCCGGTCCCTTGCCGTGGAAGACCAGGGTGAAGTGGGACGGGTCGGAGGGGAAGTGGGCGAGCGCCTCGTCGGTGGCGCGCGGGTCGGAGCCGCGGTCGGCCAGCCAGTGCACGCCTGGGCGGATCTCGGTCGTGGCCGGCGGGCGCTCGTGGAGGGCGCCCGGGGCGCCGGGCTCCGGGGCCGTGGGCACCGGCAGGTCGTGCTCGCCGGGCAGGTCGGCGGTGTCCCGGGCCCGGACGGCACCTCCGCCGTCGGCCCCTCGGTCGTCGGCCCCTCGGTCGTCGGCGCCGCCGTGGTCGCCGCCGGTGGTCCGGATCAGGGCCCCTGCGGCTCCCCCGTCCGGGGAGCGGTCGCCGCCCTCCTCGGGATCGGCTTCCGTCCGGCGGCCGAAGGCGTCCTCGTGTGCGCGCTGGTGGGCCTTCCAGCCGGCCGCGTCGAAGTGGGCGAGCGTCCACAGTTCGCGGTAGTGGGCGATGAAGTCGTCGCCGTACTCGCGCTTGAGGTGGTCGGTCAGGGCCTCGTTGAGGTCGTGCCGCGCCGCGAGCCCGTCGAAGCCCTTGGCGGCCTCGCGCAGGGCGGGGGCGGCCTCCTTCTCGAAGGCGGCGTGCTCGGCCAGTTCCCCGGTGAGCTCGCGGCGGCTCTCCTCCCAGTGCTCCTGGCGGCCGGCGAGGTCCTCGTGGGAGCGGAAGGACTCGTCGAAGGCGCGGGCGATCCGGTCGCCGTGGCCCTCCGCCAGGCGCTCGGCGGCGTGCGTGGACAGGCCGTGCTCGCGGGCGACGGCCTGGGCCTCCGCGGTGGCCTGCCGGCGGACGGCGAGGCGGGCGGCCCGGTGGGTGAGCCGGTCGTGCAGGGCGGCGGGGTCGGTGAGCCGGTCGAGGGCGCCGCGGAGCGCGGCCGGCTCGCCGACGCGTTCGGCGGCGGCCCGGTCCGCTTCCTCGGCGAGTTCGCGGAGCACCGTGTCCCTGGCCCGCAGCACGTCGGACTCGCCGGCGCCGAACTTCTCGGCGAACTCCTTGCGCGCGGCGTCCTCGGCCCAGGATTCGGCCGCCTTCTCCGTCTCCGCGACGGCCCGGCGGATCGCCGCCTCGCGGACCGCCTGGACGGCGAACTCGTGCGGCAGCGCCCGGTCGTGCCCGGCCAGGGACCGGGTGAACAGCTCCACGGCCTCGTCGCGGTCCCGGCGCCTGCCGGTCGCCGCGTCGAGCGGGCCGGCCGCCTTCTCGAAGTCGGCGGCGAGGCGGTCGCGCAGCCGGTCCCGGACCGCCTGCACGCTGCTCGACGACAGGTCGGGGCGTTCCGTCACCCCGGCGGCGTCGAGCAGTTCCCGGTCGGCCGGGGAGAGCCGCTCGTACCAGTCGTGGGCGGCCCGCTCGACCCGGTCCTTGGCGAGGGCCAGGGCGTTCGCCCGGTCGGTGTGCAGGGCGAGTTCGTCGCGCGCGTGCTCGGTGAGCCGCTGGAGGGCGTTCCCGGCCCGGGTGTTGGCCTCGGTGGTGAGGCTGTCCGCGTCGGCGTAGATCCGGGCGACCTCCGCCTCCGCCCGCGCCTTGAAGTCCTGCCGGACGAGGTCCACGACGGGAGCGGGGGTGCGGTCGGGGGTGTGGGCGACGCCGGTGTCGCCGTCGGTGATCCGCGGGGCGTTCCAGGCGGCCGCCGCCCGGTCGAAGTGCTGCACCGCCACCCGGACGGCCGCCTCGCGGACGGAGGCGACCCGCACCAGGCCGTCGAGGTCGCCGAGGATCCGCTCGCGCTCCCCCGGCCGGGCGGCCAGCTCCTCGTACATCATCGCCCGGGCGCGCTCGTGGACCGCTCCGCGCAGGTTCGCCGGCGCATCCTCCGGGAACCGGCCGGGGGCGTCGAGGGCCTCGTTCAGCAGCCGCTCGGCCTCGTCCTCGCGCCGGTGGCCGCTGCCGTCCGGGTCGGCCCGCAGCTCCTCGGCCGCATCGGTGAGCTTGGCCTCGTACTGGTCCTGGAGGTCGCGCTGGGTCCGGCGCCACTGCTCCACCCGCTCGCCGTCCGCCTCGGCGCGGATGTGCTCGGGGGCGTCGGTGTAGTGGTAGGAGTCCGGTTCGGCGCCGAAGCGCATGGCGGTGTCCATGGGGCGCAGGTCGCCCTCGGACTGGTGCTGGTACTCTGCCGGCTTCGTCGACGCGGTCGTGGTCACGATCGGCTGGTCGCCGTCGGGCGACTTGGAGTACGTGTGCCATTCGCCGCCGCCGACGACCGCCGGGCGGCCCAGCGAGTCGAAGCCGACCTTGTCCGCGACGATCACGTGGCCGGTGCCGGAGGCCGTCCTCATGGTCGTACCGTCGAACCCGGGCGCCACCCAGACCGGCCCGTTCGCCGCGACGGCCTTCAGGTCGGCGAGCTTCGGGTGCGACCAGACCTCGGCCATCACCTGCCTGATGTAGTCCGGGTGCGCGCTGTCGAGGTTGCAGGAGACGAACTCGATCGTGCGGCGACCGCCCGACAGGTGTCCGAGGCTGTCCAGGCCCACGATCACGGCGGCCAGGTCCTTGGCCGATACGGGCACGCCGCTCTCGTCGGTGTGGATCGCGACGGTGTAGCGGTCGTTCCGGACGGGCAGCAGCGACAGCACGTCCGGCAGGTCGGCGCCCGGCTTGCCCGCGACCCACCCGGGCTGCCGCCCCTCGCCCTCGGGCAGGAAGTTGCCGCGGTCCCACGGGACGTCGCCGTCGCCGCCCGTGCGGAGGTAGTCCAGACGCTCGTGGACGACCGGTTCGGGCTTCGGCTGTGCGTCGGGCTTCGGCTGCGGGTCGGGCTGCGGCTCCGGCCGGGGCTTCGACGGCCCGTCGGACCCGTCGGACCTGTCGGACCCCTTGGGCTCCTTGGGCTCGTTCGGGTCCTTGGGGTCCTGGGGGTCCTTCGGGTCCTTCGGGTCCTTCGGGTCCTTGGGGTCGTGCGAGTCCTTCGGCTTCGGGTCGAGGTCCTGCCGCTCGCGGGTGCCCTGGTTCCCGCCGTCGTCGTGCTGCCGGGGCGGTGCGGCCGGCTGCTCCGCCGTTGTCGGCGCCTCGGCCGACGACTCCGTCCTGGACCGCGTCACGGGCGGGGCGGACCCCTCCGAGGTCTGCTCCGCGGTCCTCTGCTCCGCGGCCGTCTGTTCCGCGGTCCTCTGCTCCGCTTCGTGCCTCGGTGCCTGCTCCGGCGTCTCCTTCGGGCCCCCCGTCGTGTTGGCCGGCTTCGGCGCCTCCGGCCTCTCGTTGTTCGAGGAGGACTTGGGCGCCTCGGAGGACGTCCTCGTCGAGCCGTCCCCGCCGGTCGTCCTCGGACTGCCCGCCGGGGGCTTCGCCGACTTGTCCCCGGCCGGGGCCGCGGAGCCGTCGGAGTCCGTCCTCAGGTTCTCCGGCCGCGAGGCGTCCAGCGGGCCGGTCCCGGGCAGCTTGCCGCCGATGCCCTCGGGGCCGCCGCCCACCGCCCCCGCCCCCTCCGGGCGGGAGACCCACAGGGAGGTCGGGTGGCCCATCAGGGTGGACACCACGGCCAGCGGGAAGCGCGCGTAGTTGGGGAGGTTGATGTCCTCCATCCGCAGTCGCAGCGGGCCGCCGGCGATGTGCCCGAGGTGGCCGAGCGCGCCCATGGCGACGCCGCCGTAGAAGCTCTCGACGCTGACGGTGAACTTGTGGTTCTCGCCGAAGGCCAGGTTGTACGCGCCCTCGGTGACGATGTTCTGGACGCCGCCCTTGAGGTAGTTGCCGACGCCCTCGCCGAACCGGTACAGGAACTGCCCGGCGGTCTGCGGGTGCAGGCCGTCCATCAGGCTCACCGCGCGCCCCGCGAGGTCCTGGGTGGCCTGGATGGTCTCCCGGAGGTGCTGCTGCTCCGCCTGGAGGAACTTCAGGTCCCTCATCCCGCTGTCCAGCGCGCCGCCGCCGAGCTGCTTCAGCTCGTTCTGCATGTGGCCGATCTGCTTGGTGATGCCCTGCAGTTCGGCCCTGAGCGTGCCCGACTCCATCCTTCCGCTGGCCGCGACGAGCGTCGACACCAGCTTGTTGACGGTTCCGAGGTCGATGGCGTAGCGGGCGCCCTGGCTGGCGAGCCGCGAGGCGATCAACCGGCCCGCGGCGTTGGAGAGTTCCTTGTCGATGCCGAGCTCGAGGAGCTGCCGCTCGAAGGTCTCCCCCATCTTCTGGGTGAGCTTCTCGACCTTGCTGAGGTGCTCGGCGACGTTCTCGATCCCCTTCTCCCCGGCCTCCTTGCCGAACTTCTCCCCGACCTTGTCCGCGAGCTCCTTGAGGGCGTTGTCCTGGACCTTCTTCTCGGTGTTCTTCGCGACCTCCTTGGCGGTGTTCTTCGCGGCTTCCTTGGCGGTCTTCTTCGCGAGGTCCTTGGCGACGTTCTTCTCGGCCTGCTCGATGGCGGTCTTGAGCGTGAGGCTGCCCTCCTTCCGCATCAGGTTGAGGGCCTCCTTCAACGTGCCGGTCGGGAGGTTCTTCAGCAGGCCCTTGAACTCGGAGCCGGCCAGCGCCTTGAGGTCGGCCTGCAGCCCCTTGCTGACGCCGCGCCCGAAGATCCGCCCGAAGGCCTTGCCGAGGCCGAAGGTGAACAGCTCCAGCGGACCGGTGAGCAGGCCGTTGATCGCGCCCATCTCGATCGACTGGATGAAGGATTCCTTCTCCCACTTGTCCTTGTGGCCCTGGCCGATCTGGATGCCCTGGATGATCCCGTCCATCAGCATGGCGGTGGTGATGGAGAGGAACTCGTGCAGCAGGAGCTGCTTGAACAGCCAGATGAAGACCTGCTTGATCACCGCGCCCGCGGTCTCGTAGGCGACGAAGATCCCCGCGAGCGAGCCGCCGAAGGTGATCGGCGACATGGCGATCGCCCAGGCGATCTGGGCCACCAGCTGGATGAGCTGGGCGATGATCATCCACTTGGCGTACTCGACCTGGTTGGCCACCTTGTGGGCGAAGTCGCCGAGCTGCTTGGCCATCTCGCCCGCCGCCGAGACGTAGTCCGTGCCGCCGGTCTCGCCGATCAACTGGCGCATCTGCTCCATGAAGGCGTCGGCCGCCTGGCCCTCGAAGCTCTCGCCGCAGAGCTTGACCAGCTCGACCAGGTAGCCGCGGAGCTCGGGGACCTTCTCGTGGATGGCCAGGTAGTCGTCGCCCGCTATGCGCAGGTGGTCCTCGTTCGCCTCCGGCCACTTCATGCCGGTCACGATGCTGAAGAACTTCGCCAGGCCCGGCGGCAGCATGATCGACACGGTGGTGCACTCCTGGCAGTGGACGAGCGGGGAGGGGGGTGCCCGGCGGCGGAGGTCCGACGGACCGGTGGGGCCCGCCCGGGCACGGCGGGCCGGAGGCCTCGTCAGGCGTTCTTGGCGTCCTGGTCGGCGTCGTTGAGGATGTTGGAGGTGTTCGTCCCGCCCCTCCCGGCGCTCTCGACCGTCTTCCGCACCTTCTTGAACAGCGCCGTGATCGACGTGGTGGGCTCGTCGACGTTGTCGTGGTACGTCGTGCCGATCTCGTCGTTGCCGGCCGAGTTCTTGTTGTACGCGTTGATCTCCCCGGTCTTGACCTCGAACTCCTGGAAGAGGTCGGACAGTTCGGGGTACTTGGAGAACTTGTCGGTCAGGTCCGACAGCGCGGTCAGCCTCGGCTTAGCCACGGAACTCCTCCTGCCGGTCGCGCTTGCGCCGCTCCTCGGCCGCCGCCGCGTCGGCGAACCCGGGCCGCATCTGCCGCAGCGGGGCGAAGAGGTCGTCCAGTTCGGTGCCGCCGGTCATCGAGGCCGCCAGGGTCTCGCCGAGGCCGCTGAACCCGCTCATCGTCTCGGCCACCCGGTCGCCCATGTCGGCCCGCGCGGTGTTGAGCACGTCGATGAGGGCCTTGGACAGCTCGCCCGGGGCCATCGAGCGGTAGGCGGTGGTGTGGAAGGTCAGCGACACCACCTGTCCCTGCGCTCCGACCACGGCGGTGACCAGCCGGTCCTTGGAGGTCACCGAGGCGGTCGCCGTCTCCAGCTCCTTGGCCGCCGCGGCCATCCTGGCCTGCTGTTCCCCCAGCGCGGCCATCGCCTGCTCGATCTGTGCGGTGAACGGGAACTCCACGCCCGCACCTCCCTCTCTTCC
>NZ_JBHXTL010000106.1:0-36042 GCF_042677365.1 Kitasatospora sp. NPDC127116 | reverse complement strand
GTGGACCTGAGTCCGCCCGGGGCCGGCCGTCGGCCGTTCCCGGCTCCCCGGCTCCCCGGCTCCGGGCATCAGGAGCCGGGCGCCGGTTCCCCGGCATCGGGTGTCAGGGGTAGGGCGAACGGTGTCAGGCGTCGGCGTCGGTGGAGGAGCGCACCACCAGCTGCGGGGCGAAGCGCTCCACGCGCTCCGTCCGTTCGCGGGCGGGGGCCTGAAGGAGGGTCAGGGCGCGCTCGGCCATGGCGGTGAGCGGGTGGCGGATGGAGGTGATGGGCGGGTCGAGGAGTTCGAGCATCTCGGTGTCGTCGAAGCCGGTGACGGCGATCCGCCCGGGGACGGGGACCGCCGAGCGCTGCAGCGTGCTGACGAGGCCGACCGCGAGGACGTCCGCGCCGCAGACGACGGCGTCGATCCCGGCGTGCCGCTCGGCGATGCGCCGGCCCGCGGTGCGGCCCGCGTCGGTGGTGAAGCTGGGCAGCAGGACGGTGGTGGCGTCGGCGCCGCGGGCCTCGGTGAAGGCGGCGAGGCGTTCCGCGCCGGAGGAGGAGGCCTGGTCGGCGGCGACCAGGGCGATCCGGTGGCGGCCGAGGCCTTCGAGGTGGTCGAGGAGCAGTCGCATCGCGGCGGTGTTGTCGAGGGTGACGGCCACCGTGCCGGAGCCGGTGGCCCAGCGGTCGAAGAGGACGACGGGGGTGCGTTCGGCGGCGGCCCGGACGGCGGGGCCGGAGGCGCCGGCGGAGACGGGGACGACGAGCAGTCCGTCGACCCGGCCGCCGAGCAGGGTCTCGATCTGCTCGGCCTCGACGGCGGTGTCGTTGGCGGCGTCGGAGACCACCAACTGCCCTCCGGCGGCGCGGACTTGCTGGGCGAGCGCGTCGGCGAGCTGGACGAAGTAGGGGTTGGCGAGCGAGGGGACGACCACGCCGATGGTGCCCGTGGTGCCGGTGCGCAGCGCCCGCGCGGAGTGGTTGAGGCGGTAGCCGAGGCGCTGGGCGGCCTCCTCGACGCGGCGGGCGAGTTCGGGGTCGACGTTGCGCGGGGTGCCGGCCAGGACGCGTGAGGCGGTCGCGCGGGAGACGCCCGCGGCCGCGGCCACGTCGAGGAGTCGGGGCGCAGTCACGTGGGGCGGTCCTTCGCGGTCGGAGAGGGCTCGGCTGAGCTGGCGCAATACGCAGCACGAGGGTACTTGACGGTTTTCGGGGGCTGGTCCACAGTGTGGGAGATCGATCTCCCAAGGAGTGCGGATGCCGCTCATCACCGTCGTCGGTTCGATCAACCGCGACCTCGTCCTGACCGTCGGGGACCTGCCGCGACCCGGCGAGACCGTGCTCGCGCGGGGCTTCGTGGAGGGCGTCGGCGGCAAGGGCGCCAACCAGGCCGTCGCGGCCGCCCGGCTCGGCTCGCGGGTGCGCCTGGTCGCCCGGGTCGGTACGGACGCCGTCCCCATCCTGCGGGCGCTCGCCGCCGAAGGGGTGGACGTCGGGGCGGTGCGCCCGGCACCGGAGAGCACCACCGGGATCGCCTCCGTGGTGGTCGACCGGGCCGGCGAGAACACCATCGTGGTCAACCCGGGCGCCAACGCCGCGCTGACGGTCGCGGACCTGCCGCAGCGGCTGGCCCGCTCGGCCGGCGAGGTGGTCCTGGTGCAGCACGAGATCGCCGCCGACGTGGTCGCCGCCGCCGTGCTGCGGGCCCGGGAACAGGGCGGCACGGTCGTCCTCAACCCGGCGCCGGCCCGGCCGGTCGCCCCGGAGGTGCTGTCCGCCGTCGACGTCCTTGTGCCCAACCTCGGTGAACTCGCCGCCCTGCTCGGCGCGGAGCCGCCGGCCGGCCCGGACGGCGCGCGCGAGCTGCTGGAACGGGCCGCGCTGCCCTGCCGGGCGGTCGTGGTGACGCTCGGCGCGGACGGGGCGCTGGTCAAACAGCCCGGCCGCCCGGCCGTGCACCTGCCGGCCCCCGTCGTGGACGCCGTCGACACCGTCGGCGCCGGCGACACCTTCTGCGGAGCCCTCGCCGACTCCCTCGCCCGGGGCGCCGACCTGCTCGCCGCCGCCCGACGCGCCGTCCGCGCGGCCTCCTTGGCCGTGACCGGACTCGGCGCCCAGTCCTCCATGCCGTCCGCGGCGCAGCTCGACGCGGACGCCGCGGTCCTCGACGCCCCCACCGTCCCCGCGGCATCCTGACGGACCCCGCCGTCCCCCTGTTCCCCCCGCGTTCCCCCGTGCTGTGACGGACCCCAGGTCCCCCCACCCCCCCCGCATCACCAGTTCAACGGAGAACACCCCATGCGCAACCTCAAGCTCGGCCTGTTCGAGAACGCCCAGACCAACGCGAGCGGCACCGCCACCTGGCGCCACCCCGACAGCCGGCGGCACCTGTTCGACACCCTCGGGTACTGGCGCGAGATCGCGCAGGTCTGCGAGGACGCCAAGCTCGACTTCCTGTTCCTGGCCGACGCCTGGGGCTGGTCGGAGATCGACGGGGTGCGCCCGCCGATCGCCACCGAGGAGACCCTGGACCTGCCGCGCCTGGACCCGTTCGTGATCGCCTCGGCGCTGCTGGCGAGCACCACCGACCTGGGCCTGGTGGTGACCGGCTCGGTGCTGGTGGAGCCGCCGTACGCCTTCGCCCGCCGGCTGGCCACCCTGGACCAGCTGTCCGGCGGCCGGCTCGGCTGGAACATCGTGACCACGGGCACCGCCGACACCGCGGTCAAGGCCTTCGGCATGGACATGGTGGCGCACGACGACCGGTACAAGATGGCCGAGGACTTCCTCGACCTGGTCTACAAGTACTGGGAGGGCGCCTGGGAGCCGGACGCCCTGGAGAAGGACAAGGGCGGCCGCTTCGCCGACCCGGCCAAGGTGCACCCGGTCGAGCACGAGGGCCCGTACTTCCGCTCGCACGGCTACGGCAACACCGCCCGCTCCCCGCAGGGCACCCCGGTGCTGTTCCAGGCCGGCGCCTCACCGGCCGGGCGGCGGGTCGGCGGGCGGCACGGCGAGTGCATGTTCGTCGGCAGCGGCTCGGTGCGGCAGCTCGCCGGGCACACCGCGGCGATCCGCGAGGAGGCCGTACGGGCGGGCCGCCGCGCCGACGAGGTCAAGGTGATGTCGGCGTTCTCCTGCGTGGTCGGCGCCACCACCGCGGACGCCGAGCGCCGCTGGCAGCGCGTCCTGGACGCCCAGCGCCCGGAGGTCACCGTCGCCAGCTACGCCATGTTCACCGGCCTCGACCTGTCCTCGTACGCGCCGGACACCCCGATGTCGGAGCTGTCCACCGAGATGTCCCAGACCCAGGTCGCCCGGTTCGCCGGCCGGACCGTCGGCGACGTGCTCGCCGACTGGCACACCCACGGCGTCGGCGCCCGCCCGGTGGTCGGCACCGCCGAGGAGATCGCCGACGAGATCTGCGCCCTGGCGCAGGGCGCCGACCTGGACGGCTTCCTGCTCTCGCCGACCGTCCAGCCGGCCTCCACCACCGAGTTCGTCGAGTCGGTGCTGCCGATCCTGCGCGCCCGCGGCGTCTTCCGCGGCGCGTACGCGGACGGCGAGTCGCTGCGCGAGCGGCTCACCGGCGCGTCCGACCGGGCCCTGCCGGCCAGCCACCCGGCCGCGCAGTACCGGCACTGAACCACACTCGCGACGAGAGGACGGCGACGACCATGGTCACTCCCGCCCACCACCCCAACCCGCCCGCCGCCGCGTCCGCGCAGCCGCCGACCGCGGGGCGGCCGCACACGGAGCGGCCGACCGGGGCGGAGCCCAACGCCGCGGCGCTGCGCCAGGCGTTCGGGGCCTACCCGACCGGAGTGGTCGCGCTCGGCGCGCTGCGCGACGGCGAACCGGTCGGGCTCGCGGTGAGCTCCTTCGTGTCGATCTCGCTGGAGCCGCCGATGGTCGCGGTCAGCGTGGCCCGCACCTCGACCACCTGGCCCAGGCTGACGCAGGCACCGGAGCTCGGGCTGAGCGTGCTCAGCCACGGCCAGGGCACGCTCTGCCGGCGGCTCGCCTCCCGCGAGGGCGACCGCTTCGACGGCACCGGGTGGCAGGCCACGCCGGAGGGCGCGGTGCTGATCCACGACGCGGCGCTGTGGCTGACCGCCCGGGTGAGCGCGGTGTACGACGGCGGCGACCACGAGATCGTCCTGATGGAGCTGCTCACCGTCGAGCTGTTCCCCGGGGTGGAGCCGCTGGTCTTCCACACCAGCCAGTTCCGTGAGCTCACCCCCCATGGCTGACGCTCCGACGACCCCCCTGTCCGGCACCGTGGTGCACGGTGCCGGCCGGGGGCGGGGGCTGGGCTTCCCCACCGCCAACATCGCCGCCGAGCCCGGCACCCCCGTCCCTCCGCCCGCGATCTACAGCGGCTGGCTGGCCCGCCGCGCGACCGGCACCGTGCACCGCGCGACGATCAGCATCGGCACCAACCCCACCTTCTGCGACACCTCCGAGATCCACACCGAGGTGTACTGCCACGACGCCCCGGGCGACCTGTACGGCGAGCGCGTCGACCTGTGGTTCGTCGCCCGCATCCGGGACACCGAGAGGTTCGCCTCCGTCGACGAGCTGCTGCTCGCCGCCCGGGAGGACGTCCGCCGCTCCGAGGCCCTGCTGGACTCCGCGCACGGACGGCACGTCCTGGCCGCCCTCTCCTGACCCACCGGCACGGCCGTTCCCCCTTCCCGATCCACCGGCATCACGCTTCCCCTTCCCGATCCACCGGCATCACGCTTCCCCCTCCTGATCCACCGGCACCGCCTTCACCTGCCGGCGCGCACACCCGCTCCCCACGCGGCCGCGCGCCCTGCGCCCCGAGCCCGGTCGGCCCCGCACCCCCCGCTTCGGCGGGGCCGACCGCCCCTTCCCCCACCTCGCTCCGCACGAACAAAGGTGTGAGTCATGAGCGCGTTCCACTGGTTGAACGAGCAGTTCGACTTCTTCGGTCTCCCCGTCTACTGGTCCGACTTCCTGGGCAACATCCTGGCGCTCGCCACCGTCTGGCTGGCCCTGCGGCGGTCCCTGGTGGCCTGGCCGGTGCAGATCCTCGGCTCGGTGCTGCTGCTGATCGCCAGCCTGAACGTGCACCTCGGCGGCAACGCCGCCCGACAGATCGTGATCATCGTCTCGGCGTCCTGGGGCTGGGCGACCTGGAAGCGCAGCCGCGAGCAGGAAGGCACCATCAACGTCCGCTGGGCGTCGGGGCGGGAGCGCGCCGTGCTGGTCGCCGCGATGGTGGCCGGGACGGCCGCGTTCGGCGCGGTGCTGAAGGGGACGGACGCCTCGTTCTACCCCGGAGCGCCGTGGTGGATGGTCCTCGCGGACGCCTGGATCTTCGTCGGCTCGATCCTCGCCATGTACAGCCAGGCCCGCCGCTACGTGGAGTTCTGGTTCGTCTGGCTGGCCGTCGACCTGGTGGGCGTGCCGCTCGCCGTCCACTCCGAGCTGTACTTCTCCGGCATCGTCTACGGGATCTTCTTCGTGATGGTGCTGCTCGGCATCCGCGACTGGGCGTCCCGCAGCAAGCCGCAGGAGATCGCCTCGCCGCTGGAGCCCGCCGTCCTGGTCGAGGGCCGGGACGAGAGCCGGGACGACGCCCGCCCGGGCGGCTCCGCCCCGCGGGTCGGGGCCGCCGACTGACCGTCGGACCACCGCACCGCACCGCACCGCGCCCCGCCCCGTCCGCGGGCCGGCCCCACCCCGGGGCCGGCCCGCGCCGGCTTCCGGAGGCCGAAGCTGCGGAGCGGGCCGGGCCGGGCCGGGAATCGCCCCGCTGAACGGAAGGCGCGGGCCGCCGGGTTCAGACCGGGCGCGGGCCGATCGAACCCCGGAGGGTGCGCCGTCCGTGCTACCGGTGAGGACGGTCGGCAGCCGGCCCGGAGCACGGACGAGGGAGGACAGCGATGGCCTGGTACCAGGGGTCGAGCCGGATCACGGTGACGGCGGTGGAGGGAAGGTTTCCGCAGCGGGCGGTGGTGACCGTCCGGGGCGCCGCTCCGGTGGAGATCCCCTGCGAGGTCGGCGCCGTCCACCACGTCGAGGCGGAGCGCTGGCAGCTCGACCTGGAGCACCGGGACCAGGGCGAGTGGTGCCCCAACATCCGTGCGGTGCAAGGGCGGTGGCAGGAGATCCGGGGCGTGCTGACGCAGGTCGTGCACAGCCGCAACCGCGACCTGGCCGGCGACCGGCAGGACCGCAACCTGGTGCTGCGGATCGAGCGGGTCGCGCCGGCCGGTGACGACCCGTCGGTCGCCCCCGCCGCCCCGGCCGCGCGCCGCACCACCGCGGCGCACCTCGCTCCGGCGGTCCCGGCCGGCTCGGCGCCGCGCACCTCGGCCGGACCGGCGAGCGGCACCACGAGCACCACCGGCAACTCGTCGCCGGGCGTGCGGACGACCACCTCGGGCGCCGGGGCGGAGTTCCTGCGGCCCGCCGCCGCCCCGGGCGGCCGGGTCACCGGCACGGGAGGCGCGAGCCGGACGACCGGCACCCCCGGGACGACGACCACGGCCGGCTCCTGGAACGGCTGACCGGGCCGGTCACGGCCGCGGGGACAGGTCTGCTCGATTCCCCGAGTGGTCAGGGCCGTTCCCGACGGTGCGTCAGCCGTTTCACTCGCCCTCGGTGAACGCCTCGCGCAGCCGGGCCTCCTCGTCCGCGGAGAGGTTCGTCTCCAGGAGCTCGGCGTGCAGGCCCTCGAACGCCGACCTGACCGGGTCGAGCACGGCGTCGGAGCTGAGCACGAACAGGGCCGAGGTGCCGGGGGTGACCTTCTCCCGCAGCCGTTTGACGAAGTCCTCGTCGATGCCGACGTGGGCGAGGTGGCCTCCCAGCGCGCCGCCGGCCGCGCCCAGGGCCGCGCCGAGCACGGGCACGAAGAAGACCATGCCGAGGAAGAAGCCCCAGAAGGCGCCGCCCACGGCACCCATGCCGGTCATGTCGCTCAGATGGCGGGTCTTCGGCTTCCTGGCCCCTTCCGGCCAGGTGACCACCGCTCCGTCCTGGACCTTGATCAGCTCCTGGCGCCCCAGCCTCCTCAGTGTGGCGAGGGCCTCGTCGGCTCCGTTCGCGGTGGGAAAGCGCCATACCGTCAGGGTCGCCATCACGGCCTCCGATCGCGGGGGTACTGCACCGGCACAGCCCCATCGTCGGCACGGGCCGCGGGCGCTGCCACACGCGGACGCCGGACGGGCGAAACCGGCCGCGAGCGTCCCGGCCGGCCGCCCCGGCCGGCCGGCGCGGGTGGGCCCGCCCCGGAAGGACACCGTCGGATTGACACGGCCGACCGGCGGCCACAGCGTGGCAGGTAGCACTCTTCCGTGCTGGTCGGTCCCGGTCCGCGCCGCGTCGAGGACGCCCGCGCGGACGGGACCCACGGCAGGCCTCCTGATGCCCGCCGGACCCGAGAGGAGCTGGTACAGGCGATGTCGGACGGACGGACGGCCAGGCGCATTGCGAAGTTCATCAAGCCGCTGCGGGTGAAACCGGGGTCGCGGGTGGACCTCGCGGAGGACTTCGACCCCCGGTACAAGGCGGGCATGAAGAAGCGCGAGGGCGTCGAGCTGCTGCGCACCGGCGTGTCGCTGCTCTCGGAGTACCAGGCCCGGCTGGCGGCCCAGGACACCTACGGCGTGCTGCTCTGCCTCCAGGCGCTCGACGCCGGCGGCAAGGACGGAACGATCCGTCACGTCATGAGCGGGGTGAACCCGCAGGGCGTCCACGTGAGCAGCTTCAAGGTGCCCTCCACGGAGGAGCTCGACCACGACTTCCTGTGGCGGTACGCGCAGCGGCTCCCGGCGCGCGGGGACATCGGGATCTTCAACCGTTCGCACTACGAGGAGGTCCTCGTGGTGCGCGTCCACCCGGAGAACCTCGACCGGCAGAAGCTGCCGGAGGAGGCGAAGGGCCCCGGGGTCTGGCACCGCCGGTACCGGGAGATCAACGACTGGGAGCGCTACCTCACCGACAACGGGTTCAAGGTGGTGAAGATCTTCCTGAACCTCTCCAAGGAGGAGCAGCGCAAGCGCTTCCTGGCGCGGATCGACCTGCCCGAGAAGAACTGGAAGTTCTCCGAGGCGGACATCCGCGAGCGCGAGCACTGGGACGACTACCAGGAGGCGTTCTCCGACATGCTGTCGGCCACGAGCACGCCGTGGGCGCCCTGGTACGTCGTACCGGCCGACCGCAAGTGGTTCGCGCGCATCTGCGCGGCGGCGGTGCTCGCGCACACGCTGATCGGGATCGATCCGCAGTTCCCCACGATCGACGGGCGGACCCGCAAGGACCTGCGCGCGGCCAAGCGCCTGCTGGAGGCGGAGGCCCCCCGGGGCGGCCGTACGTGATCCGTCCGGCGCGGCCCGTCCGGACGTGATCCGTTCGTACGTGATCGGTCCGGGCGCGATCCGTCCGGACGTGGCCCGTCCGTGTCGACGCGTCGGACCGACCGACGTCCAAGGGGGGACGTTCCCGGATCCCGAGGAGTGAAGAATGGCGGAGCAGGCTGGGCCGTCCGGCCCGCAGGAGTCCCCGGACCCGTGGTACGCGCGACCTCCCCACGAGGTCGCGTCCTCGCTCGGGGTGGACCCGGCGACCGGGCTCAGCGCCGCCCGGGCGGCCGAACTGCTCGCCGCGAACGGGCCGAACGCGTTGCCCGTGGAGAAGTCGAGGCCCGACTGGCTGCGCTTCCTCGACCAGTACCGCAGCTACATGCAGATCATCCTGCTGGCGGCGGCGGTGGTCTCCCTGGCGATCAAGGAGTGGACCACCGGGATCCTGCTGATCGTCCTGACGCTGCTCAACGCCGTGGTCGGCCTGCGGCAGGAGGGCAAGGCCGAGAGCGCGATGAACGCGCTGAGGTCGATGATGAAGGCCACCGCGCGGGTGCGGCGGGACGGGACGGAGGCGCAGATCCCGGCCGAACAGCTGGTCGTGGGCGACGTGGTGCTCGTCAGGGCGGGCGACGAGGTCCCGGCGGACGGACGGATCGTCGAGGCCAGCGCGCTGCAGATCGACGAGTCGGCGCTGACCGGCGAGAGCGTCCCCGCCGCCAAGGACACCGGCACCCTGCCGGCCGGGGCGCTGGGCCCGGGCGACCAGACCAACATGGCCTTCATGGACACCCCGGTCACCCACGGCAGCGGACTGCTCGTCATCACCGAGACGGGCTCCGGCACCGAACTGGGCAAGATCTCCGGGATGCTGTCGGCCACCGAGAAGGAGCAGTCGCCGCTCACCAAGGAGCTGAACACGCTGACGCTGTGGATCGCGGCGGCGGCCGGCCTGACCATGGTCGTGATGTTCGCGCTCGGCCGCAGCCGCGACCAGGCGTGGGACGCCCTCTTCGTCAGCGCGGTCTCGCTGGCCATCGCGGCGATCCCGGAGGCGCTGCCTACGGTCAGCCAGGTCATCCTCTCCGTCGGCAGCCTCAACCTGGCCAAGCGGCACGCGATCGTCAAGGAACTGCCGTCCGTCGAGACCCTCGGTTTCACCTCGGCCATCAACTCCGACAAGACCGGCACCCTCACGATGAACCAGATGACGGTCGTCGAGGTGCTCACCCCCGCCGACCGCTACACCGTCTCCGGCACCGGCTACCGCCTCGACGGGCGGATCCACCACGCCGCGGGCTCCGCCCCGAGCATCGAGGACGCCGTCCTGCCCCACCTGGTCGCCAACGACGCGAAACTGGTCGACGGCGAGGTCGTCGGCGACCCGACCGAGGGCGCGCTGCTCGTCCTCTGCCACAAGGCCGGGCTGGACATCGAGGCCACCCGGGAGCGCTTCCCCCGGCTCGCCACCCTGCCGTTCGACCCCACCTACAAGCTGATGGCCAGCTTCAACGAGGCGAAGGACGCGGAAGGCCGGGCGGTGGTGCGGTGCTTCGTCAAGGGCGCGGCCCCCGCGGTCATGGCCCGGGCCTCCTCGGCCGACTCGAACGGCGTGGTCGTCCCCTGGGACGCGGAGCTCGGCGGACGCGCCCAGGCGCAGACCGAGCGGATGGGCGGCGAAGGGCTGCGGGTGATGGCCGGGGCCGTCCGCGACCTGGACCCGGCGGACTTCGACCCGGACGGCGACCTGCTGGCGTTCGTCGAGGACCTGCGGATGACCAGCCTGGTGGCCATGGTCGACCCGCCGCGCGAGGAGTCACGGGCCGCGATCGCCAGTGCGCAGGCCGCCCACATCCGGGTCCGCATGGTGACGGGCGACGACGTCACCACCGGAGCGGCCATCGCCCGTCAACTCGGCATCGACGGGGAGGCCGTCCTCGGCGCCGACTTCGCCGCCCTGCCGGAGCAGGAGCGGCTGTCCCGGATCGACGGCATCGGAGTCCTCGGCCGGGTCGCGCCCGAGCACAAGGTGCTGCTCGCCGCCACGCTCAAGCGGAAGGGCGACGTGGTCGCCATGACCGGCGACGGCGTCAACGACGCGCCGGCGATCAAGGCCGCCGACATCGGCATCGCCATGGGCAGCGGCACCGACGCGGCGAAGAACGCGAGCCGCATGGTCCTCGCCGACGACAACTTCGCCACCATCGTGTACGCCGTCGAGGAGGGCCGGAAGCTCTACGACAACCTCACCAAGTACATCCGGTTCGTCCTGGTGCTGCTGGTGACGTTCGTGCTGACCTTCCTCGGCGCCGCGCTCCTGAACATCGCCGCGGGCGAGCCGTTCACCCCGGCGCAGGTCCTGTGGGTCCACTTCGTGGTCAACGCCCCCTTCGGCTTCGCCCTGGGCTTCGACCAGGAGAGCCCCGGCCTGATGCGGCGCACCCCGCGCCCGCGCGGCGAGACGGTGCTGACCGGGCCCGTGATGATCACCGTCGGGCTCGCCGGGCTGGCCGTCACGGTCGCCCTGCTCGGGCTGACCAAGCTGGGCGAGGCGCACTACCACAGCGCGCGGACCGGCAACTCGATCGCGTTCACCGCCTTCGCGCTCTGCCTGATCGTGGCGGCCTACGAATGCCGCAGCGAGCGCGGCTCCGCGCTGACCGTCAGCACCTTCGACAGCAAGCAGATGAACCTGGCGGCCCTCGGCGAGTTCGCCCTCGCGGTGCTGGTCACCCAGATGGACGCGTTCCACCGCCTCCTCGGAACCACCGACATCACCGCCCGGCAGTTCGGCTGGGCCCTGCTGGCCGCCGTCGCGCTCCTGCTGCTGTGGGAACTGGGCAAGTTCGTCGCCCGCAGGGTGTCCGGCGCCGGCGGCGGGACGGCGGCCGCCCGCGGCGCCGCGACGGTCGGCCCCCGTCCGTGACGGCGTTCCGGAGCCCTTGAGGAGATCCATGGCCGCCGGTGCTCCCCCCGGGCGACGACGGCGCCGCGTCGTGCCGGCGCTGCCGGGACTCACGGTGCTCCGCTCCTACCGTCGCGACTGGCTGCGCGGCGACCTGGTGGCCGGTGCCACGGTGGTGGCCTACCTGGTGCCCCAGGTCATGGCGTACGGGAGCGTGGCGGGGCTGCCGCCGGTCACCGGGCTGTGGGCGATCCTGCCCGCGATCGTGCTGTACGCCCTGGTCGGCTCGTCCCGGCTGCTGTCGGTCGGGCCCGAGTCGACCACGGCGCTGATGACCGCCACCGTGATCGGGCCGCTGGCCGGCGGCGACACCGCCCGCTACGCCGTCCTGGCCGCGAGCCTGGCCGTGGTGGTCGGCCTGCTGTGCGTGCTGGCCTGGCTGGCCAGGCTCGGCTTCGTCGCCGACCTGCTCTCCCGACCGGTGCTGATCGGCTACCTCGCGGGCGTGGCACTGATCATGATCGTGGACCAGCTGTCCAAACTCACCGGGATCGACGTGCGGGGAGAGGGGTTCTTCCCGCAGCTGACGTCGTTCGCGTCGAACCTCACCGAGGCCCACCTGCCGACGGTCGCCTTCAGCGCCGCCACCCTGCTCTTCCTCCTCCTGGCGGCCCGCTTCCTCCCGCGCCTGCCCGGCCCGCTGCTGGCCGTCGTGCTCGGCACCGCGGTCTCGGCCGCGTTCTCGCTCAAGGACCACGGCCTCGCCGTGATCGGCGAGATCCCGGCCGGGCTGCCCCGTCCCGTGCTGCCGGACCTCACCGAGCTGAACCGGCTGCTGCTGCCGGCACTGGGGATCCTCCTGGTCGGCTACACCGACTTCATCCTCACCGCGCGCGCCTTCGAAGGATCGGGGCAGGAACGGCGGCTGGACGCCAACCAGGAACTGCTGGGCCTCGGCGCGGTCAACCTCGGCGCGGGCTTCTTCCAGGGCTTCCCGGTGAGCAGCAGCGCCAGCCGTACCGCGCTCGCCGAGTCGGCCGGAGGACGCACCCAGCTGTACGCGCTCACGGCCGGCCTCGGCGTGGTCGCCGTGCTGCTGTTCCTCAGCCCGTTGCTGCACGACACCCCGGACGCCGTGCTCGGGGCCCTGGTCGTGTTCGCCGCACTCCGGATGATCGACCTCGCCGGTTTCCGCCGGCTGGCCTCCTTCCGGAGCCGCGAACTGCTGCTGGCGCTCGGATGCATGGCCGGCGTGCTGACCCTGGACATCCTCTACGGCGTCCTGGTCGCGGTGGGACTGTCGGTGATCGAGCTGCTCAGCCGGGTCGCGCGACCGCACGACGCGGTGCTCGGCCTGGTGCCGGGCGTGGCCGGGATGCACGACGTCGACGACTACCCCGAGGCGCGGACCGTCCCCGGCCTGCTCGTCTACCGCTACGACTCCCCGCTGTTCTTCGCCAACGCGGAGAACCTGCGGCGCCGGGCGCTCGCCACCCTGGCCGAACAGCCGGAGCCGGTGCGGTGGTTCGTCCTCAACACCGAGGCGAACGTCGAGGTGGACATCACCGCGCTGGACTCGCTGGACGCCCTGCGCCTCGAACTCGAAGCCCGCGGCATCGTGTTCGCCCTGGCCCGGGTCAAGCAGGACCTGCGCGACGAACTCGACGCCTACGGCCTGAGCACCTCCGTCGGCGCTGACCGGATCTTCCCCACCCTGCCCACGGCGGTGGCCGCCTACCGCACCTGGGCCCGGGGCGACGGCTCATCGGCCGGCGCCGGCCGATCAGCCGTCACCCCGTCGCGCTCGGAGCCGGCAAAGGTTAGGTGTGAATCGATGTCAAAAACTCTGCATGGAACTGAAGTTGTGTGTTGCGGCCGGGCGGTGACGGGTATCACTCGACCGGGGCGGTGAAGGCCGGCCAGGGGAACGTTCTGCATCGGGGGAGGAACGTGGACGCGGCGTGGACCGGTCTTGCCGAGGCGATCCAGCAGTTGCGCGCCGAACTGGACGCGGCGACGGCCGAGGGCGACGGGAAGCGGCTCCGGTTCGAACTGGGCCAGATCGAGCTGGAGTTCGACGTGGAGCTCAAGCGGACCGGGTCGGTGGACGGGGGCCTGCGCTGGGGCATCGTGTCGGCCGGGGCGAAGGGGGAGCTGGCCCACGGTTCGGGTCAGCGGATCAAGCTCGTGCTGCAACCGACCGACACCACGACCGGCCGGGCCGCGGAGGTCGCCTCCTGCTGGACCGACCCCGAACTCGGCTGACGTGCCGGAGGGTCGGGGGCTTGCCGAATGGACCGCTGCCGGGTTGTCGAGGTGCTCTCCGAACAGTCCAGGGGGAGCGGCTATCTGGTCGCCGACCGGTTGGTGCTGACCGCCGCCCACGTCCTGAGGTCGGGTGAGGTTTTCACCGCCGAGCCCCGGGTACAGGCCCTGGACAGTGAACGGGCGGTACGGGCCCGGACGCGGTGGATCCGCTACGACGGGCCGGAGGAGGGCGTCGACGCCGCGCTGCTGGAGATCGTCGACCCGCTGTGGGTGCCGCCGTCGGCCCCGGTGCCGGTCGCGTGGGCACGGATCACGGACGTCGAGCCTGGGCACCGGGTGCAGGTCGGCGGGTTTCCCGACGCGATGGCGGGCCGCTGGCGGGACGTCGACCAGGTGCTCGCGACGGTGAATCCGCTCAGCGGGGCCCGCTCCGGACGACTCCAGCTCACCGTGGCATCTGCACCGATCCGGACGAGGGACGGGCGATCGGGCTGGGCGGGCATCTCGGGCGGGCCGGTCTGCACCGTGGCCCGCGACGGCGCCCCGTCGGCCCTGCTCGCCGTGGTCGTGGTGGACCCGCTGCGCTATGCGGACCGGCTGGCCGCCGTCCCGGTCGACGCCGTCCTGGCAGACGCCGCCGTGGCCGAAATCCTCCGCCGACATGGCCTGGCCGACATCAACGTGTCATCGTATTCGGGTACTGACCATTCGTCAGCCATTCGATCGACACTGGCGGCAGCCATGCGAACCCTTCCCCGAGACCTCTCCGCCTTCGTCGGCCGGGACCGCGAACTCGCCCGACTGAGCGACGCGGTCATCGGGGCGAGCGGTGCCGGGCGGGTCATCGACATCCACGCCATCGGCGGGATGCCGGGCGTCGGCAAGACCGCGCTCGCCGTCCACCTCGGCCACCGGCTGGCCGACCGCTTCCCGGACGGACAGCTGTTCCTGCCCCTGCACGGGCACACCCCCGGCCAGTCCCCGGTGGATCCGGCCGACGGGCTGGTCGCCCTGCTGTCGGCAAGCGGCGTGTCGCCCGAGCTGATCCCCGGCGGCCCCGACCGCCAGTCCACGATCGACGCCCGGGCCGTCCTGTGGCGGGACCGGATGGCCTCGAAGCGCGTACTGCTCATTCTCGACGACGCGGTCGACCACAGTCAGGTCGAGCCGCTGCTGCCCAACGCGGCCGAGTCCCTGGTGCTGATCACCAGCCGGCGCCGGCTCGCGGCGCTGCCGGACACGGTGGTGCTGTCCCTCGACATCCTGGACGAGTCGACGGCCGTCGAGATGCTCTGCGGGCGCTCGGGACGGACGGCGGAGGGGGCGGAGGCCGCCGCCGCGGCGGCCGTCGTGGAACACTGCGGCCGGCTGCCGCTGGCGGTCGGCCTGGTCGCCGGCCGCCTGCGCAACCACCCCACTTGGTCCTTCGCCCACCTCGCCGCCGACCTGGGCAGGGCCAGACGGCGGCTCTCCCGGCTGCGCGCCGGCAACGTGGCCGTCGCGGCGGCCTTCGAACTCTCCTACCGGGAGCTGCCCGAGGATCGCCAGGCACTCTTCCGCCGGCTCAGCCTGAACCCGGGCACCGAGTGCGACGCCGAGATCGCCGCCGCACTGCACGGCAATGACCCCGACGACGCGGCCGACGAACTGGAGCACCTGTACGACGACCACCTGCTCATCGAGTCCGCGCCCGGCCGCTATCGGATGCACGACCTCGTCCGGGAGTACGCAGGCCTGCTCACCGACGAGGACGAACCGGCCGACCGGGACGCGGCACGGGAGCGGCTGTTCACGTTCCTGGAGGAACGCGCCGTGGCCGCCGTCGCCGCCATCGCGCCCGGAGCGGCGCCCGGGGGCGCGGACACGGCCCGCGAGGCCCAGGCGGCTCGGGACTGGCTGGACACCGAGATCGCGAACCTGCTGGCCTGTGCTCGGTACTGCGCCGACCACGGCCACCCCGACCGCGTCGTCGTACTGGCCCAGGCACTCAGCGGGTTCCTGCGGTTCGTCGGCCCCTGGGACCAGGCCGTCGCCCTGCACTCGGCGGCGGCCGATTGCGCCCGGCAGTCGGCACAGCCCACTCTCCAGATCGAGGCCCTCACCAACCTCGCCCTGGTGCGGCGCCTGGGCGGCGACTACCGGGGCGCGGCGGACGACCTGCGCGCCGCGACGGCCGTCGCCCAAGCCGTCGGCGACCGCCGGCTCGAAGCACGAGTGCTGAACGACCTCGGCGCGGTCCACGGCCAGACCGGTGACTACCCGGCCACCATCGCCGCCCACGACGAGGCCGTACCGATCTTCCGCGAGAACGGGGACCGCGCAGGCGAGGCCAGTGCCCTCAACTACCTCGGCGTGGCCCACCGCCTGGTCGGTCGCTACGACGAGGCCAAGGCGGAACTCGCCCGCTCCGCCGAACTCTTCCACGACCTCGGCGACCGGCGGGGCGAGGCCGTCGCCCTCGCCAATCTCGGGATAGTCCACCGCCAGACCGGTCACTACGACTCCGGGACCCGCCTCGTCGAACAGGCCCTCGCGCTCTCCCGCGGGATCCGTGACCGCCGCGGCAGCACCTACATCATCCACGCCCTCGGCGTGCTGCGGTCGCTGACCGGCCGGGCCGACGAGGCGCTCGACCTGCAGAACGAGGCGCTGCGGATCTCGCGCGAGCTGGGCGACCGGCGCGGCCAGGTCTACAGCCTCAACTACCTGGGGGCGGTGCACCGGTCCGCGGGCGATCCGGCCGCCGCCGCCCTGGCGCACCAGGAGGCATTGGACCTCGCCCGGGAACTGGGCGACCGGCGGGCCCAGTCGCACGCGCTGCGCCACCTCAGCGCGGCCCACCGGCTCCGGGGCGACCTCTTCCCGGCCGGCACCGCGGCGGAGGGCTCCCTGCTCATCGCGGAGGAACTGGGCGACCGGCGAGGGCAGGGGAACACCCTCCGGACCCGGGCCGAGGTCCGGCTGGCCTCTGGTGAGCGCGAGCTCGCGGCTCGGGACCTCGACGCCGCGCTCGACCTGGCGCGGGCCATCGGCGACCGGCACGGCGAGGCGCAGACCCTCAACGTCCGGGGCGCACTGCGGCGTCCGTCGCACCCCGCGTCCGCGCTGGCCGACTACGAGTCGGCCCTGGCACTGGCCCGCGAACTGGGAAGCCCGCGCCAGACGGGTGCGGCCCTGCTCGGCGCCGGCCGGTGCGAGCGCGACCTGGGTCGGGTCGACGCGGCCGAGAGACGCCTGCGCGAGGCTCTGGCGGTGTACGACAGCCTTGGCGCCCGGGAGGCGCCGTCGGTCGCGGCCGAACTCGCGGGCCTGCGAGCCTGATCGGGCCGCGGGGTCGGCGGCTTCGCCTTCCCGTACGTCGTCGTGGTGGCCGCCGGGAGACACGGGCTCGGTGTGCGCAGTGACCGGGACTCCGAGTTCGCTACGGTGAACACCGTTGCCGCGTTACCGGGTTACCGCGTGACGGAGTGGCCACGTGACCGACCACAGGGGTGCAAGGTGCATGAACTGATCCTCCGTCACGCAGCGGATCGCGGGGCCAAGACCGCCTTCGCCGACGCCGACGGCACGGTGGACTACGGCGAACTCGCCCGCCGCACCGCCCGGGTGGCGGGCAACCTGCGGGTCGGGCGCGGCGGCCGGGTGGCGCTGTGCCTGGCCGGCGGGGTGCCCGCCGTCACGGCCACCCTCGGGGTCGCCCGCGCGGCCGCGGTCGGTGTCCTGCTCGACCCGCGAAGCGGCGAGGACGACCTCCGGTTCCGGGTGGCGGACAGCGGCGCCGAGGTGCTGGTCACCGACCGCGAGCACCTGGCGCGGGTCCGGCGGGTGGCCGGCGCCCGCGTGGTGACCGTCGACGAACTGCTCGGGGCCACCCGTACGCCGCCGCGGGACGACCTCGGACCGGACGAGCCCGCCTGGCTGCACTACACGTCGGGGACCGGCGGGGACCCGAAGGGCGTGCTGTCGGCGCAGCGGGCCTGGCTGCGGTCGGCCGATCTCGCCTACCGGGGACAGCTGGGCATGTCCGGTGACGACCACCTGCTCTGGCCGCTGCCGCTGTTCCACGCGTTCGGGCACTCGATGTGCGTGGTGGGCGTGCTGGCCCTGGGCGCGAGCGCCTACGTGATGGACCGGTTCACCGCGGACCGGGCGGCCGCCCTGCTGCGCCGGACGCCGTTCACGGCCCTGGGCGGCGTCCCGACGGTCTTCACCCAGCTCCTGGACGCCGGGGCGCCGCTGCCGCCGCGCTGCCTGTCCGCCGGTGCCCCGCTGCCGGAGGAGCTGCGGGACCGGTTCCGCCGCGCGTTCGGGCGTGAGCTGCACGACGGCTACGGCAGCACGGAGGCGTCCGGGAAGATCGCCGTCGACGGCGTGGTGCTGCCCGGGATCGACACCCGGTTCGTCGACGGCGAGCTCCGGGTGCGGATGCCCGGCGCCGACGGGTGGCACGCGACCGGGGACCTCGGCCACGAGGAGGGCGGCCGACTGGTGGTGACCGGGCGGGCGAGCGACGTGATCATCCGGGGCGGGGAGAACGTCCACCCGGCCGAGATCGAGCAGATCGTGGCCCGCCACCCCGGCGTCCGGGAGGTGGCCGTGGCGGGAGAGCCCGACGCGGTGCTCGGCGAGGTACCGGTCGCCTACGTGGTGGGCGACGCGGATCCGGCGGCGCTCCTGGCCTACTGTCGCGGCCTGCTGCCACCGCACCGGGTGCCGCAGGATATCCGCCCCGTCAGCCGGATCCCGCAGACCTCCTCGGGCAAGCCGGCGCGGCGGCGGCTGCGCCACCAGTACCTGCTCGACGTGGTCCGGCGGGAGACCGCGGGGATCACCGGCCGGTCGCCCGGGGCGGACCAGCCGTTCGCCGAAGCCGGCCTGGACTCGCTCGGCACCGTACGGCTGCGGGACCGGCTGGGCGCGGACCTGGGCGTCGCCCTGCCGCCGTCCCTGGTGTTCGACCACCCCACGCCCCGCGCGGTGGCCGACTACCTCACGGGCGCGGCCGCCGGCCCGCCACCGCCCGCCCGCAGGGCCGCGGCCACCGAGCCGATCGCGATCGTGGGCATGGCCTGCCGCTACCCCGGCGGGATCAGCAGCCCCGAGGACCTCTGGCGCGTGGTCGCCGCCGGCCGGGACACGATCACGGAGTTCCCCACCGACCGGGGCTGGCCCCTGGACGACCTGTTCCACCCCGACCCCGACCACATCGGCACCAGCTACGTCACCCGCGGCGGCTTCCTCAAGGACGCGGCCGACTTCGACGCGGCGTTCTTCCGCATGTCGCCGCGCGAGGCCCTGGCCACCGACCCGCAGCAGCGACTGCTGCTGGAGACGGCCTGGGAGGCGTTCGAACGGACGGGCATCGCGCCCGAATCGCTGCGCGGCAGCAACACCGGCGTCTTCGTCGGCCTGATGTACAACGACTACGCCGGCCGCTTCCGGGGCAGCGCCCACCAGCTCCAGGCCCAACTCGCCCTGGGCGCGGCGGGCAGCGTGGCCTCGGGGCGGATCGCCTACCACCTGGGACTGCACGGCCCGGCGCTCACCCTGGACACCGCCTGCTCCTCCTCGCTGGTCGCCACGCACCTCGCGGCGGACTCCCTGCGCGACGGCCGGTGCGACCTGGCCCTGGCGGGCGGCGCGACCGTCATGGCCACGCCGGACAGCTTCGTCGTGTTCAGCCGGCAGCGCGGCCTGGCCCCGGACGGACGGGTCAAGCCGTTCTCCGCCGCCGCCGACGGCACCGCCTGGTCGGAGGGGGTGGGGCTGCTGGTCCTGGAGCGGGTGTCCGACGCGCTGCGCAACGGTCACCCGATCCTGGCCCTGCTGCGCGGCTCCGCGGTCAACCAGGACGGGGCGTCGAACGGCCTCACGGCGCCCAGCGGCCCCGCCCAGGCGGCCGTGATCCAGCAGGCGCTGGCCGATGCCGGGCTGACCGGCGCCGACGTGGACGTGGTCGAGGCCCACGGAACCGGCACCGCCCTGGGCGACCCGATCGAGGCGGCCGCGCTGCTCGCCACCTACGGCCAGGACCGGGACCGGTCGGCGCCGCTCCTGGTCGGTACGGTCAAGTCCAACCTGGGGCACACCCAGGCGGCCGCCGGGGTCGCCGGCGTGATCAAGACCGTGATGGCGATGCGGCACCGCACCGTGCCCGCCACGCTGCACGTCGACGAGCCCAGCCCGCACGTCGACTGGTCCGCCGGGGCCGTCCGGCTGGTCACCGAGCCGACGCCCTGGCCGACGGGCCGACCGGCGTCCCGCTCGGTGGGCCGGTCGGCGTCCCGGCCGACGCAGAACCGTCCGCGCCGGGCCGCGGTGTCGGCCTTCGGGATCTCGGGGACCAACGCCCATGTGATCGTCGAGGAGTACGAGCAGCTGCGCGTGGCGTTCCTGTTCCCCGGGCAGGGGGCGCGGCAGCGCGGGACGACCCGGGACCTCGCGGCCGAGTACCCGGTGTTCGCCGCCGCGTTCGAGGAGGCGCGCGCCCAGCTGGATCCGGTGCTGAACACGGCACCGGACCCGGCGCACCGGACGGACCTCGCCCGGGCGGCCCTGTTCGCCCACGAGGTGGCGCTGTTCCGCCTGTTGGAGTCCTGGGGGTACCGCCCGGACGCGCTGATCGGGCACGGCGCCGGGCAGATCGCGGCGGCTCACGTGGCCGGAGTCCTGTCCCTGCCCGGCGCGGCGAGGCTGCTCACCGCCCGCGGGCCGGAGGAGTTCGCGGAGACGGCACGGACCCTGACGTACCGCCCGCCGCTCATTCCGGTCATCGGCGCCCGCCCGGACGATCCGGAGCATTGGCTGCGGCGCCGGCACGAGACGGTCGGCCTCGCCGAGCAGGTGGCCGCGGTCGACGGCGTCACCCTCGTCGACCTGGGCCCGGGCGTCGGGGACTTGGAGGGCATGGAGGACGTCGAGGGCATCGAGGGCATGGAGGACGTCGAGGGCATCGAGGGCGTGGAGGGCGTGGAGGGCATCGAGGGTGTCATCCCCACCACCGACCCCGCGCGGACGGCGGCCCGGCTGCGGGGCACCCGCGCCTTCCAGCGCCGGCGCTACTGGCTCGACCGCGCCGCCGAGCACCCCCTGATCGAGTCGACCGTCGTCGTGCCCGGTTCCGGGGAGGTGGTGTGCACCGCCGACCTCACCCCCGTGTGGCTGCTCGACCACGTCGTCGACGGAACGGCGGTCGTGCCCGCCACGGCGATCCTGGAAATGGTGCTGTACGCGGGGGAGCGGGCCGGCTGCGGCACCGTCGACGACCTGGTCCTGCACACGGTGATGCGCCTGCCGGAGACCCGGCGCGCCGAGATCGTCGTACGTCCCGGGACCGGTGGCGTGCGGCCGTTCGAGGTGCACGCGAACGGCGTCCTCTGTGCCAGCGGCCGGCTGGACTCCCGCCCCGCGCCGCCGGTGGACATCGGCCCGTGGCCCCCGCCGGAGGCCGAGGAACTCGACGTCGACCACGCCGAGTACGGACCGGCGTTCCGCGGGCTGTCCAGGATGTGGCGCCGCGGCGACGACCTCTTCGGCGAGGTGCGCGGGGACTTCCCGGACGCGGGGCGCTTCGCGCTCCACCCCGCCCTGCTCGACGCGGCGCTGCACCCGGCGCGGCTGCTCGGCGGGGGAGTGCCGTTCGCCCTGCGCGGGGTGCACCTGCTGGCGCGGGGGGCCACGGGGCTGCGGGTCCGCATCCGTGACGGGCGGATCGCCGTCGCCGACCACGAGGGCCGGCCGGTGGCCTGCGTCGAATCACTCACCGTGCGCGCGCTCGGACCCCGTTCGACGAGTACCCCTGCGGCCGAAACCGGTCCGCTCGGTACCCGCTCGACCGGACCGCGTCCGACCGGCCACCCCGTGCCGGGGGCCGGCCGGGGCGCGCTGTTCCGCCCGGAGTGGCAGCGGACCCCGGGCCGGCCGCGCGGTCGGGTCCACGAGGTGCGGCCCGGCGACGCCCCCGCCGCCCTGGCGCTCGCACTGCGGGAACTGCAGGCCGACCACGAGCACCTCACCGTCCTGGTACGGCCGGGAGATCCGGCGGGAGCGGCGGTGGCCGGCCTGGTGCGGGTCGCGCAGACGGAGCACCCGGGCCGGTTCACCCTGGCCGAACTCGGCGACGGGCGGACCGACACGGTGGCCGAACGCGCGAACCTGGTCCCCGTGCCGGGCGGCACCTTCACCTGGCGCGGCACCGTCCTGGTCACCGGCGGCGGCGCACTGGGCCGGGCGGTCGCCGAGCACCTGCGGGGCAGGGGAGTGCGCGTCGTCGTCGCCGGCCGCAGCGGCGAGACGCGCCTGGACGTCACCGACCGGGCGGCGCTGACCGCACTGGTCGACTCCATCGAGGACCTGCGGGCCGTCGTGCACACCGCCGGAGTGCTCGACGACGGCATCCTGACGTGGATGACCCCGGCCCGCCTGGCGACGGTGTGGCGCCCCAAGGCCGAAGCCGCCTGGCAGCTGCACGAGTTGACCGCACACCGGGACCTGGACGCCTTCGTGCTGTTCTCCTCGGCGTCCGGTGTACTCGGCCACGCCGGGCAGGCCAACTACGCGGCGGCCAACAGCTCTCTCGACGAACTCGCCCGCCACCGGCGGCGGTTGGGACTCCCCGCGCTCTCCCTGGCCTGGGGGCCCTGGACGATCGGCATGATGGCCGACCGGGCGGCCGCCGCCGGCCTGCTGCCCCTCGCGCCCGCCGAGGGCCTGGCACTCCTGGAGGCGGCACTGGGCACCGACGAACCCGTCCTGGTACCGATCGCCTTCGACCACCCGAACGGTCCGACCGAGCCCGCCTGCCCCGACCAGCCCCACCACCCGCACCGTCCGGAACCGCGGAGCACACCGGAACCGACCCCGCCGGCCGGCACGCTGGAGATGGTGCGCGCCGAGGTCGCCGCCGTCCTCAGCTACCCGGACGTGGACCCGGACACCCCGATCCCCGACCTCGGCTTCGACTCGCTGACCTCCATCGAACTGCGCAACCGACTGGAGGAACGGACCGGCCTGCGCCTCCCCGCCACGGTGGTGTTCGACGCCGCCACCCCCAGGGCCCTCGCCGAGCAGCTGCGCCCACCACCGGCCCCGGGGACGCTCACCTTCCTGTACCGCAAACTGTGCGAACTGGGCCGGCCCCAGGAGGCCATGCACCTGCTCGTCTCCGCCTCCTGGGCGCTGCCGTCGGCGACGACCCTCCCGTCCGTCGCCCCGCGGCGGCTCAGCGCCGGCGAAGGCCCGGCCGTCGTCTGCTTCCCCGCCCTCACCTCTCCCCCCGGGGAGTACGCCCTCCTCGCCCGGCACCTGCCCGGCCTGTGGCTGCTCCCGCACCCGGGGTACGACGGCGGCCCCGTCCCCGAGGACGTGGAGAGCCTCGTCCGGACCCACGCCGCCTCGATCGGGCGACTCGACCGCCCGGTCGTGCTCCTGGGCCGCTCCTCCGGCGGGCTGGTCGCCCAAGCCGTCGCGGAACGCGTCGGCGCCGAGGCGGTGGTCCTGCTCGACACCCACCCCGTCCGCGACGAGGGCCGGCTCGCCGAACTGGCCGCCCGCAGCGCCACCAGGCTCGACGAGCCCGCCCTCGCCGCCATGGGCGCCTACGCCCGCATCTTCCTCGACCGCCAGGAGCCGGAGCCGACCGTCCCGACCCTGCAGCTGCGCGCCGGCGACGTGCCGGGCGACCACTACTCCATCCTCGACGAACACGTGGGCACGACGGCGAAGGCCGTCCGGGAGTGGCTCGCCCGGACCCTGCCGACCGAGCCGGAATGACCGGACGCCCGTCGGCGTGCAGCCCCGGCCCGAGCCGACCCCCGCCGAACCGACCCGGACCCGGGCCGGCCTGAACCCGGCCCGGCCCGGCCCGGCCCGGGCCGGGCCGTCGGCTGGCGTACCGCCGTGAAAAACCGGATGCCCGGGCCGGGCCCGTCGGGCACAATCGGCGCCGATGCCTCACCTGACTGCCGACCGGCTGCTCGCCGCCGTCGAACCACTGCCCCATCCGCTCCGGCTGCGCGAGGTGGCCCGTACCGCCGCCGCCCTCGCCCCCTCCGACCTGACGGCCCTGCTCGCCGAGCTGGACGGCCGTGGCCCGTACGAACGCCGACTCGCCGCGCTCGCCGCCCTCGCCGGACGGCAAGCGCGCCATCTGATCGACCGGATCGACGACCCCGACCCCGTCGTGCGGCGCTACGCGCACCGGGCGATCGGGGAGCTGCCGTTCCCGGACGGCGACCTTGAGGCCGCGATGCTCACCGCCCCGAAGGCGGTCCGCGACGAGCTGGCCCGCGCCGTCCTGCGGGCCGGGCGCACAGCGGTGGCCGAGCGGCTGGTGCCGGTCGTCCGCGAGCGCTGGGGCGCCGCCGAGGCGGCCCGGCTGCTGCCGGTCTGCTCGACCGAGGCCGTCGCCGCCGAACTGCCCGCGCTGGCCCACGCGATCGCCTTCTCCACCTCGCTCGGACACCGCCACCCGGGCGCGGTGCTGGACGAGGCCGAGCGTCAACTCGCCGACCTGCCGTACGGCTTGAGGCGCACCTTCTGGCACCGGCACGCCCTCGGCCTGGCCGCCGCCGCGGGCCGCGAACCGGCCCGGATGCTGGAGCTGCTGGAGCGCCACCCCGTGGCCGGCCTGCCCGGCCCGCTGCGCGACCGGCTCGCCGGCCTCGCCGCCGTCTCCGCCGAGCGGACCGTCCGCCTGCTGCTCGCGATCGACCGGCACCGCCACGAGCCGCCGCTGCGCGCCGGCGTGGCCCGTCGGCTGGCCGCGGCCCGGCCGGACGGACTCGCCGCGCTCGCGCACCGCCACCACGGGAGCCACCTCGCGCTGCTGCGGCAGCTGCCCCCGGCCCGGCGGGCCGCCTTCTACGACGAGGTGGCGGCGCAGCCCGGGCCGTACCGCTCCTGGTACTCCGTCGACGTCCTCGCCGTGCTGCCCGCGAAGGAGCGGCACGTGCGGGCGCGGGCCCGGCTGGCGGCGGACAGCGAGGACGTCGTCCCGCTCGTCCTGCTGCCGGTCGCCGAGGCCCGGCCGAGGCTGCTGGCCGAGACCCGCGTGGCCGACGCCTGGGACCGGGGCTGGGCCTGGGCACAGCTGGTCCGGCAGGCCGCACTCTCCGGCGAACCGGGCGCCCTGCCCGAGGCGCTCGAACTGCTCACCCGACTGCGCAACGAGCAGGACCCGGTCCGCGGCACGGCGCTGGAGGAGGTCGCGGGAGTGCCGCCGCGGCTCTTCGACGACGCCGCCGCCGGCCCGCTGGAGCGGCTCACCGACGACGCCCTGGCCGCCCGGGACTGTTCGGCGCGCACGCGCACCGCACTCGGCCGTCTCGCCGGTGCCGTCCTCGGCGAGCACGTGGGCGGGCCGGCCCGCGAACTGCTCGCCTGGGCCGTCCGCACCCTCGAACGGACCGACGGCGCCGGCCTCACCGTCCCGCCCCGGCGCGAGGCCGCTGTGGTCGACGCGCTGTGGGCCGCCCTGGAACGCTCGGCCCGATCCAGCGACGCCGCACTGCTGCTCGCGCTGGCCGGGACGCTCGGCGACCGGGCACGACGTGCTCCCGCCCTCGCCGAACTGCTGGAGCGCGTCCTGCGCTCGGGCGGCGACCGTGCCGTCGAACGGGCCGCCGCACCGCTGCTGCGCGACCCCGCCACCGGCGGCGAACGCGTGGCCCGGCTGCTCGCGCTCAGGCCGTCGGCCGTCACCCTGGCCCCGGTGCGGGCCGTCCTGACCCGGATCCGCACCGATCTGCTCGGGCCCCTGCTCGACACCCCCCTGACCCCGACCGACCTGGCCGACGCGGACCGCTGGCTCCCCGCACAGCAGCACGCGGCCGCCGAACGGCTCGCCCGCACGGTCGGCGACCCCACCCGGGCCCTGGCCGAGCGCGCCGCCGCCCTGCGCGCCGCGGCCCGGATCCCCGTCCACGGCGAGGCCCTGCTGCGCCGGTACG
This sequence comes from Kitasatospora sp. NPDC127116, assembly GCF_042677365.1. Taxonomy (NCBI): domain Bacteria; kingdom Bacillati; phylum Actinomycetota; class Actinomycetes; order Kitasatosporales; family Streptomycetaceae; genus Kitasatospora; species Kitasatospora sp. NPDC127116. The sequence continues at coordinate 10,598 of NZ_JBHXTL010000106.1, read as the reverse complement.
CGGGCTCCGCCGAGACCGTCCTCGCCGAGGCCGCGCTCGCCGCGCTGCCCTGGACCGAGCGCCCCGCCGGGGCGCTGCCCGAACTGCTCTCCCACGCCGCCGACGACCGCGCCCGGGTCGCCCTCCACGCGGCCGGCCGCGCGGCCCGGTTCGCGCGGAGCTCCGAACTGGGCCCCGCGCTGCGGCGGATCGCGCTCGATCCGGCGGCGAAGGTGACCAGCCGCAAGCAGGCCGTCCGGCTCGCCGCCGCGCACCTGCTCCTGGACGAGGCGGCCGCCCTGCTGCGCGAGGCGTACACCGCGCCGGGGCAGCACCACGACGTCCGCGCCGCGGTGCTGGCGACGGTCGGTGACCGGATCGCCGACCTGCCGCTGTGGGACGTGCTCACCGACGCTGCCGACGGGCCGGAGGGACTGCGGAACGCACTGGTCCTGCACCTGAGCGGGGAACGGACAGCCGCGGAGCACCGCCCGGCGTTCGCCGGCCTGATGGCCCGGCTGGCGGTCGACGCCGACCTCCTCACCGCCTCACCCGCGCAGGGGCAGCTCGTCTCCTGGGGCCGGTACGCGCCGGGGGCGGTGCGGGCACTCGTCCCGCTGGTGACCGACCTCGCCGAGCAGGACCGCTGCCAGGGAGCGGCCCGCGCGCTGACCGGAATGGCCCTGTCGGACGCCCCGCACCCGCTCGGCGGCTGCGCGCCGGGCAGCGTCCTGGCGGATGCCCTGACCGCCCTGATCGAGACCCTGCGGGCCGGGGAACCGGAGTTTCCCGGCCGCGACCAGCCGGCCCGGCGGCGGATCGACGCGCTCACCGGCTGGATGTGGAGCCCGAACGCCACCGCGCGGGCCGTCCGCGCCACCCGGCGGGAGGTCGCCGCGATTCTGCTCACCGAACCCGCGCTGCTGCCCGAGGCCACCCGGCGACTGGTCGAGGCGCTCGACCTCGACGCACCGGACCTGGGCGAGCGCGTCGCCGAGCTGGCCGTCCTGGTCGCCGACCGTCCGGTGCTGGCGGTGGCCGCCGCCGACGCACTGAACCGCCAGGGCAACGGACGACGGGAGGCACCGGAGCACGCGCTGGCGGCCGCCCGCCGACTGGCCGCCGACGACGGACTCGCGCCCGGCCTGTTCGCCGTCGCACTGACGAGCACGGGGGCGCAGCTGGGCTGGCCCGCCGAGTGGCGGGAGGTGCTGCACGCGCTGCGCCGCCACCCGCGGCCGGACGTCCGGGACGCCGCGCTCGCGGTGTTCACCGACCCTGCGTGAGCGGACCCCTGCGTTCGAGGACCCCTGCGTTCGAGGACCCCTGCGTTCGAGGACCCCTGCGTTCGAGGACCCCTGCGTTCGGGGACCCCTGCGGGTCGGCCCGTGGCCGCTCCCGCCCCCCGATACGCAGGGTGAGCCGGAACAAGGTCCGCGACGGCGGTGTTCCACCGTCAACGGGCACGGCTCTGCCCGGCGTCCACGCCGCGGCGGTAGGGAGGCCGGTATGGCACTGCAGGGCACCGGATTCGGGCCGGCGGACGGCTCGCGCTATCTGCCGATCGCCGAGCACGGCCTGATCGGCGATCTCCGCTCCGCCGCGCTGGTGGGGACCGACGGCACGATCGACTGGTACTGCTGCCCGCGTTTCGACGCCCCCAGCGTCTTCGCGTCCATCCTCGACGCCGACCGGGGCGGGTCGTTCGAGCTGGCCGCCGATGTGCCGACGCGCACCCGGCAGTTCTACTTCCCCGACACCAACGTCCTGATCACCCGGTTCTTTGCCACCGACGGGGTGGCGGAGATCCAGGACTTCATGCCGGTCGTGGACGAGTCGCGCGAGGCCGGTCGCCACCGGCTGATCCGGCGGGTGGTGTGTGCCCGGGGAACGCTTCCGTTCCGGGCGCGGGTGGCTCCCCGCTTCGACTACGGATCCGAACCGCACACCGTGAGCGTCCGGGCCCACGAGGCCGTCTTCGAGTCCCCCTCGATGGCGCTCGCGCTGACGGCCACCGTGCCGCTCGAACGCGAGGGCGTGGACGTGGGGTCGCACTTCAAGCTCCTCGAAGGCGAGTCGGCGGTGTTCGCCCTCGACCGGGTCGGCGGCGACCTGGCCCCGCGGGCGTGTCCCCGGGCCGAGGCGGAGGAGCAGTTCGAGGCGACGGTGCGGTTCTGGCGCCGCTGGCTGGCCGGTTCGCGCTACCACGGGCGGTGGCGCGAGATGGTGCACCGCTCCGCGCTGGTGCTGAAACTGCTCACCTACGCGCCGACCGGTGCGATCGTGGCCGCGCCGACGACGAGCCTGCCCGAGCGGATCGGCGGCGAGCGCAACTGGGACTACCGGTACGTGTGGGTCCGGGACGCGGCCTTCTGCGTCTACGCCATGCTCCGGCTGGGTTTCACCGCGGAGGCCGAGGCCTTCATGGGCTTCCTCTCCGACCGGGGCATCCTGCGGGGCGGCGCGGGCGCCACGGGACCGCTGCAGATCATGTACGGGATCGACGGGCGCGGCGACCTGCCCGAGCGCGAGCTGTCCCACCTGGAGGGATACCTGGGCTCCGCCCCGGTGCGGGTGGGGAACGCGGCCACCGGCCAGCTCCAGCTGGACATCTACGGGGCGCTGATCGACTCCGTCTACCTGTACGACAAGTGGGGGCAGCCGATCAGCAGTGCGCACTGGGACGAGGTCGGTGCCGTGGTGGACTGGCTCTGCGACCACTGGGACCAGCCCGACGAAGGCGTCTGGGAGACCAGGGGCGGCCGGAAGGACTTCCTGTACTCACGGCTGATGTGCTGGGTGGCGATCGAGCGGGCCATCAGGTTGGCGAACCGGCGCGGGCTGCCGGCGGACCTGCCTCGCTGGCAGCGGAGCCGGGACGCGATCTACCGGCAGATCATGCGACGCGGCTGGTCGGCCGACCGCAGGGCGTTCGCCCAGACCCTGGGCGGCGACGTCCTCGACGCCTCCGTGCTGATGATGCCGCTGGCCAAGTTCATCTCGCCGAGCGACCCCAAGTGGCTGTCGACCCTGGACGCGCTGAGCGCGGAACTCGTCTCCGACTCGCTGGTCTACCGCTACGACCCGGAGGCCAGCCCGGACGGTCTGCGCGGGGCCGAGGGCACCTTCTCGATCTGCTCCTTCTGGTACGTCGAGGCCCTCGCCCGCGCCGGACGCGTGGAGGAGGCCCGGCTGGCCTTCGAGAAGATGCTCACCTATGCCAACCACCTCGGCCTGTACGCCGAGGAGATCGGGCCGACCGGTGAGCAGCTCGGGAACTTCCCGCAGGCGTTCACCCATCTCGCGCTGATCAGCGCCGCTTTCAACCTGGACCGCACGCTCGGTTGACGAATGCGGCGCCCCGTCCGGAACGGCTGACATTCGGCGCGGCCGGGAAGCCCGGAATTCGGAGGAATGATTCGATCCACTTGTCGGCATTGCCGACGGGCGAGGTGGGCGAGTGCGCAGCCCTCCGAGGTCGTACAGTCGTTCAGGAATCAACACTTCCGGAAATCCCCGATTGCCCGTCACGAGCCCGCCGTCCCGTGCTGTGACCTTTGCCACAGCTTTATGCGGAGTCGTGGCTTCCTTGACCGGATTCTTATGGCCGGATCGATGCATGATGGCCAGATGTCGCATGATCATTCGTCAAACGTTCATACCGAATGGCAGTGTGGGCGTGGTCGTACCCGACCCTTCTGCAACAGGTGTGCACGGATCGTGTACACGATGACGAATGGCTGAACTCTGTGCGCATGACCCGTTCGGATCGCAACGACGCGACCACGCGGCCCCGCTTCTTGGACGAAAAGCTCACCCTTGAGGAGTTCTCCGAGCTCGCCGGCCAGGTCGGCGGCTATCCCTATGTGAAGATCGTGCTCGACTGCGACGAGTCGGTGCTTCACTTCATCGACAGTGCCGACGGCACTCTCCATGTCCGCTACATCGCGTGCGAGATCCTCGGCATGTCGATCGACGAACTCGCCGGCAGGCTCGATTCGTTCAACGACGACGTCTACCGGAATCCCGACCGCCGCTTCTATCTCGGCACGCTCGCCCGCCATACCGGCCGCGCCGACCGGCCCACGGAAAGCGGCCACGAGGCCGAGGATTTCCTGTCCCTGGAAACGGTCGACGTCGACACCATGTCCCAGGACATGCTGCGCTTCTTCTATCACCGGGTGCGCGAGCACGTCGATCCTTCGCTGCGGCTGGTCCTGAAGCCGGCCGGCCACCAGCAGGAGGGCTACCTCGCCGGAATTCCGGAGAGCGAGATTCCGCGCGTCCTGTCCCATGAGCTCTATTCCGTGGCCTCGTTCGTGCCGCTGAACCCCGGGGAGGCCCACGGGCGGCTGCGGGTGTTCCGCTCGGAGGAGGAGTACCGGGCCGAGGCCGAACCGCTGGAGTGGCACGACATCGTGGTGATGCCCCGGGTGCCCGAGGACATCCCCCGGGTGTCCGGCATCATCCACACCGAGCACACCACGCCGCTCTCCCACATCAACGTGATGGCCGCCGGGTGGCGGATCCCCAACGCCGTCGGCATCGGCGCCGTCGAACGGATCGACCGCGCCGGGCTGGACGGCCGGTGGGTGCGCTACCGGGTCGAGGCCGAGGGCGGGGACCTCCTCCTCGAAGCAGCTCAGCCGGGGGACCACGGTGGCGACGGGAGCCACGAGGGCCACGGCAGCCGCGAGGGCGGCGAGGGCCACGGGGGAGTCCGGCCGACTCCGCCGGCCGATCACATCGTCGTCGACCGGCCCGACCTCACGCCCACGCCGATCACCCCGCTGTCCGAACTGCGCGCGGGGGACCACGTCCGGTTCGGCACCAAGGCCGCCAACCTCGGTGAACTCACCCACCTGCTGCAGCACGGCTCTCCCCGCTGGCTCGGCTTCTACCAGGTGCCCCGGCCGCCCCGGGCCGACCTGCTGCGCTACCTGGCCCGGCAACTCGGCCTCCCGGAGGACGCGGACGGGGCCGAGCTGAACGCCGCCGCGCAGCTCCTGGTGAAGGAGTACGCCGAGGTGCCGCGCGGGATCGTGCTGCCGTTCTCCCTCCAGCAGCGCTTCCTCGACTCCTCGGCGGAGCTCCGGAACGCCGTCGACCGGCTGGACTCCCTTCTCCAGGAGGGGACTTCGCCCCAGGAGGGGACGTCACTCAGGGAGAGGGGTCCGAGCCGGGCGTCGCTCCACGCGGAGACGTCGCGGATCGAGGAACTCTGCCTCGACGTGCAGCGGCTGATCCGCAGCACCCCGCTGCCCGACCCGATCCGCGCCGAGGTCGACCGGGCGATCGACCGCCACCTGTACGGCGCCACCGTCCAGGTCGTCCGCAGCTCCTCCAACGCCGAGGACCTGTCCGGCTTCTCCGCCGCCGGACTCTACGAATCGGTGGCGCACGTCAGCGGCACGGACGCGGTCCTCGACGCCGTCCGGGAGGTCTGGGCCTCGCTCTTCTCGCCGCGCGCGGTGCTGCTGCGGCGCCAGGCGGGCATCGCCCTGGACCACTGCCGGATGGGCGTGGTCGTCCAGGAGCAGGTCGGATCCACCGTCGGCGGCGTCCTGGTCACCTGCAACCCGCTGAGCCCGCAGGACTTCCGCGACGTCTACCTCAACATCTCGCCGCGCTCGGTGGCCGACGTGGTGACCGGCCGGGGCGCCCCGCTCCAGTACCTGTGCAACACCATGGAGGGCGGAAGCCGGACGGTCTCGCTGGGCACCGCCGCCACCGACCTGGATGCCGCGACCAAGGACCTCGTGCGCCGACTGGCCCTGATCAGCAGGCTGTTGCAGTCGCACTTCTCGCCCGACGAGACGTACAGGGCCCCTGTCGACATCGAGTGGGCGATCGAGGGCGACCGGATCAGCCTGCTGCAGCTGCGCCCCTTCCGCACCGCCGACTGACGCTGCCGGAGCACCGCACCGGCCCGGCGTGCCGCGGCCCGGCCTGTCATGGGCCGACGAGCCGCGGGCCGACGCGCCGCCGCGAGCCGACACGCCGCGGGCAGACCTGCCGCGGGCCGGTGCGGCGTGGCTCCGGCACGCCCGCGAACGATTGAACTTCCTTCAGGAGTAAGTACGTTGAACAAGATCCTGTACGTCTACGTCAAGGGCGGCGCCCCGCTGGAGTACGCCTTCCCGCGCATCGCCGCCTGCGGCGAGCTGCACGTCCTCGCGCTGGCGCCGCTGCCCACGTCCGGGGAGGACGTGTGGCGGCCCAGCTGTACCAGCATCGAGCTGGTGCCCGAGGCGCCGCGCGGCGACGAACTGGTCGAGCTGATCGTGGAGTACGCGAAGGCCATCGGGGCCGACGCGCTGCTGACCCTCTCGGAGTTCGCGGTCCTGGCCGTCGCGCACGCCGCGAGCCGTCTCCACCTGGCCGGTCCGGGGGAGGGGATCGTCCGCGCCAGGGACAAGCGGCTGATGCGGGAGGCCTGGGCCGCCGCCGGGGTGCCGATACCCGCGTTCCGCCGGGTCGACAGCCTCGGTGACCTGACCTCCGCACTGGCCGAACTCGAAGCCCCGCTGCTGCTCAAGCCGGCCTGGGGCGCCGGGTCGGTCGCCCAGATCGTGCTGGACTCGGTCGAGGAGGCCGCCCCGGCATGGGCCGGGATCGAGAGCGGACTGCGGGCGGGCAGCCAGGTCGGCATGAACGAGCTGTACGCCGAGGACACCGACCGGGACCGCCTGGTCGAGACGATCGCCCAGGGCTCCACCGAGGGCTGGTACCAGGAGCCCGGCTACGGCGACTACGTGAGCGTGGAGGGGATCGTCGCGGACGGCGTCTACCGTCCGCTGGCCATGACCGCCAAGTTGCCGACCGTGCCGTCCTTCGTCGAGGTGGCCAGCACCTCGCCCTCCGTCCTGCCGGTGCCGCTGCAACGCCGGATCGAGGAGGTGTCGCGGCAGGCCGTCGACGCGCTCGGGCTGGAGAACTGCGGCACCCACACCGAGCTGAAGCTGATGAAGGACGGCGAGCTGGTGGTCATCGAGACCGCGGCCAGGTTCGGTGGCCTGCTGACGACCAGGCAGGTCCACGAGGTCTTCGGGCTCGACCCGATCGGCATGCTGGTCCGGCAGCTGCTCGGCGAGCGGGTGGACTACCCGGAGGCCATGCTCACCGACGGGGTCAGGGCCGCCGCGTCGCTGGCCGTCGTCCCGGCCGACGCCTCGGGAGCGCCCTGGCGGAGCAGCCCGGTCTGGAACCCGCAGGCCGTGGACTGGCAGAGCCTGCTCTCCCCGGGCAGCACCATCGAGGCCGTACCCGCCTTCGCGATGCCCGCGGGCCGGACGGTCCCCGCCTTCGACCCGTCCGCGGGCTCGCGCAACTGGCTCGGGGTCTACCTGCTGAGCGCCGTCGACGCCGCCACCCTGCAGCGCGACTGCAACGCCGTGCTGAACGGGATGGAAGCCGCCCTGCACCGGGCCGCCTCCTGAACCCCGCCAACCCCTCGTCCCCAACTCCCATCCCTCCGAGCGAGGTTCCTCCATGCGTGTACTGTTCGCCGGCGTACCCGGCATCGGCCACCTCTTCCCGCTGGTCCCGCTGGCCAGGGCGATGCACGAGCTCGGCCACGAGGTCGCGACGGCCTCGATGGACGGTGGCGAAGACGTCGCCGGGGCCGGTCTGCCGTACCTGCCCATCGCGCCGGGGCTCGACTGGCGCAAGGTCATCAGAGAGGCCGGCCGCACCCAGCGGCCCGACCTGATGCAGCGGGTGGTCGAGAGCAATTCGGCCGATCGCGAGGCGTTCGTCCCGCTGGCCGCCCTCGTCAACAGCCGGGTGGCCGACGACGTGGTCGAGCTCGCCGAGCGGTGGCGGCCGGACCTGGTGGTGTACGACTACCAGTTCCCGGTGGCCCTGCTCGCGGCGACCCGCCTCGGCGTGCCCGCGGTCCAGCACGACCTCGGGTTCGTCCGCACCCCGAAGCTGCGCGCGCTGATGCTCGCGGAGATGGCGGACACCTTCGCCCGGCACGGAATCGACCGGCTGCCCGAGCCGGCCGAGGTCATCGACCTCGCGCCACCGAGCATGGCCGGGGACGAGCGGTACGGCTGCTCGATGCGGCCCGTCGCCTACAACGGGGAGGGCGGCCTCCCCGCCGACCTGGCCGTGCCCGCCCACCGCCCGCGCGTGGCGGTGACGCTGGGCACCGTTCCGCCCAAGACGGACGGCCTGACCAGGATCGAGCGGGTGATCGAGGCGGCCGCCGACATCGACGCGGAGTTCGTGCTGGCGACCGGGGACCTCGACCTCAGCACGCTCGACACCCTGCCGGACAACGTCCGCGCCTACGGCTGGGTCCCGTGGCGGGCGCTGCTGGAGACCTGCGCGGCCGCCATCCACCACGGCGGCAGCAGCACCGCCCTGGGCGCACTGGATGCGGGCATCCCGCAACTCGTCCTCCCCGACGGCTCCGACCGCTTCATCAACGCGGACGCGGTACGGGACCGGGGCGCCGGCCTCCGCGCCGCCGCCGAGGACATCGGCCCGGCCCTGCTCACCCGGCTGCTCACCGACACCGAGCTCACCCGGGCCGCGCGAGAGGTCAGCGCCGAGATCGCGGCCATGCCGAGCCCACGGGCAGTCGCGGAACGCCTCGCCGGCCTCACCGGCACCGCGGGCCTCGCCGGCACCGCGGGCTGAGGCAGCCGCCGGCCCGTACGGGATCCACCGTGGAAAGAAAGGAGCCCCGCCGGATTCCCCGGCGGGGCTCCTTCGCCGGCCGGGCCGTCCCGGGGACCCCCTCCTCGCCGACGGTCCCGCCGGGAGGGGAGGGGGAAGTCACGGCGCCGCCGCGCGCTCCGGGAGTCTCACCCGGACGGCCCTGGTCGGTTGTGTCCCGGCTCAGGATCGACCCGGTCATCGCCGGCCAGGCGGTGAAGTGGCTGCGCAACCGGGTCCCGGCCGTGGCGGCGGACCAGCCCTGGTGCATGGCGGTCAACTTCGTCAAGTCGGCACCGACACCGGCGCCTGGGTCACCGAGCGCCCCCGCCTGCTCGGCCGGCCCACCTGGCACGGCGACGATGACCGGCCCGCGGCGGTCGCAGCCCCGGCCCGAGGCTGACCCGCCGGCCCGACACCGACCCGCGTCGCCCGCGCGGGACTGCGGCCGCCGACCCGGCCTCCACCCGGCTCGGAGGAAAACCGGGAGCCGTTCGGCGTCCACCGCGACACAATCACGGGATGATCGGCAAGCAGATCACCCATCGCACCGCGGACGGCGTCCGCATACCCGGAACCTGGCGGCACGCCTTCATCCACAACGGCGGCCACTACTTCCTCACCGACCTCTTCATCTACGCCGACGGGCTCATCGACTGCTGGGAACTCGTCACGGTCGAGGAGTTCGAGGAGAAGCTGCGCACCGGCTGGGTGGCCACCACCCTCCCGGAGGGCGGGGAGGCCTCCGCGCACGACCTGGCGGACTGGAAGTTCGGCGAGCCGGAGAGTTGGCTGACACCCGAGCTGCTGCTCGCCGAAATCCGCGACACCATCGACCAGTTGAACGGGCGCCCCGACTCGACCGACCGCTGCCTCGCTGCCGTCGACACCTTCCTCGCCGACCGGACCGAGGAGAACCGGGCCGCGGCCCGCGCCGCCTTCCTGGCCGTCCCGGAGTCGCAGCGCCGCTACGCCCTGGGCGACATGGACAGCAAGGACCGGCCGCTGCGGATCCTGGTGGCCGGGCCCGGCGGCCGGACCTACCTGTCGTTCGACGGAACGGTCACGCAGGAGGACTACGCCGGCGCCCTCGCGTACTTCGAGGAGCGGGCCCGCTGGCAGGCCGAGCGGCCCACCCGTGTCCCGGCGGACGGACCGGCGGCCCCCCACGCCCCGGCGGTCCAGCTCTACCAGTGGTACCCGGGGGAGCCGGTGGAGGACCCCGGCAAGCGCGGCCTGCGCAACGACTACCCCGCCCCGATCACCGTGGCGGACGTGACCTACCCCTCCGTCGCCCATGCCTACTGGGCCCTGTCGGCGGCCCGGCCCGAGGTCCGGGCGGCGATCGTGACGGCGGACGACTCCGCGGCGGCACGCAGGCTCGCGGCCGGGGAGCCGCGCCGCGAGGGCTGGGAGCACGCCCGGACCGCCGTCATGACGCGTCTGCTGCGCGCGAAGTACGACCAGCATCCCGAGCTGGCCGAGATCCTGCTGGCGACGGACTACGCCACCGTGATCTACGACGACATGGCCTCGGACTTCTGGGGCGACAACGCCGGCCGGGGCCGCAACTGGGCGGGCCGCCTCCTCGAACTCGTCCGTTCCGAACTGCATGTGCGGCGGGCCGGAGTCCCGGGGCTGTGAGCGGGTCGGGCGAGCGGCTCCCGGGAGGCAGGGAGGCAGGGAGGCAGGGAGGCCGGGGAGGCCCGGGAGGCCGCCTCCACCGTTGGTGGAAGCGGCCTCCCCGTTCCGTCATCCCGTGGTCACGAAGAGATGAACCGGGGCCCCTTCAAGCAATTCTGACGAATCGTCAGGCAGCCGGAAGGCGCGGGGTGCGCGGCGGTTCCGTGCGGCGGTGCCCGGTCGTCTCGAAGGCGGCGGCGAGCTGGAGCAGCAGGTTGTCGTCGTAGGCGCGGCCCGCGAAGGTCAGCCCCACCGGCATGCCGATGTCG
>NZ_JBHXTL010000105.1:17712-36829 GCF_042677365.1 Kitasatospora sp. NPDC127116 | reverse complement strand
CACTTCGTGTCGGGGGAGCGCCCTGCGTGGTCGGCGGCGTGGTCGTTCGGGGCGGCAGGGGGGCCCCGACGCCCTCCCGCCAGGGAAAAGAGGCCGGAGCTCCGCCCGGGTAATAGGCTGGAGGCAGTCAGCCCGTTACCGAACCTGGAAGGACCCCTGTGGAGCTCGCCGCCTACGCCGATCTCGCCGTTCGGCTGGTGAACACCGAGGAGCCCGAGCGCGGCACCGACACGCTGACCTCCGTGGAGGCCGTGCGCGGCCTGTTCTCCGACTCCGCGCGGGCCGCCGCGCTCGCCGACGAGTCCGACCTGCCCCGGCTGCGGGCGGTGCGGACCCGGCTGCGCGGGGTCTTCGAGGCCGCCGCGGAGGGGGACGAGATCCGCGGCGTCGACCTGCTGAACAGCCTGCTGATGGAGTACCCGGTCAGCCCGCTGGTCTCCGGGCACGACTACCTGGACGACGCCGGACGACCGCGCTGGCACCTGCACCTGGCCGACAACTCCCCCACCGCCACCGCGCACTTCACCGCGGTCGCCTGCATGGGCCTGGCCGTCCACCTGACCGAGCTGGGCGCCGACCGGCTCGGCATCTGCCAGGCCGCGCCCTGCCGCAACGCCTACCTGGACACCTCGACCAACCGCTCCCGCCGCTACTGCTCGGACCGCTGCGCGACCCGCGCCAACGTGGCCGCCTACCGGGCCCGCAAGCGCCAGGAGGCGGAGGCGGCGGCCCGGGGCGGGTCCTAGACGTCCTCCACCCAGGCACCGAGCCGGCGGGCGAGGCCCGGCACCCGGGCCAGCCGCGGGGTGAGCAGCAGCCGCTCCAGCCGGCGCCCCGGCGCCAGCCAGACCGGGCTCGGGCGCAGCCGCAGCAGCACCCGGCCGAGCACCAGCTCGTCCGGCACGGCGCCGTAGCTGCGGCTGTCGCTGTCCACCGGGCGGTTGTCGGAGAGCAGCCACCAGCCCGTGGCCCGGCGCTCGGCGGCCCGCTTCACCACCAGCAGGTCCTGCTGGAAGGGGTGCCGGAAGACCACCACCGCGCCCGGCCGGATCGGCGCGCCGTAGCGGACCAGCAGCTGGTCGCCCTCGCGCAGGGTCGGGACCATCGACGGCCCCGCCACGTCGACCAGTCCGAACGGCAGCGCGCCGCCCCGGTCCGGCCCCCCGGCCCCGGCGTCCTGCGGTCGCGTGCTCCGCGCCACGACTCCTCCTCCTGCTCCGCCCGCCCCCAGTCTGCCGTACGGACCGTCACCGGTCCGATGTCCGGATTACCCCGGTTCCTGGTCCGTCTTTTGCCCTAGGCCCGCCGCCCGATCGCGAAACGGCGAGGCCGGAAGGGTAATCTCGGGCGCGGGAAGACGATCTAAGGAAGGACTCCCATGTTCTCTCGTCTGTTTGCACCTCGCGCCACCGCCCACGCCCACTGCGACCTGCCCTGCGGCGTGTACGACCCGGCGCAGGCCAAGCTGGAGGCCGAGTCGGTCAAGGCCACCCAGGAGAAGTACCAGGCCAACGAGGACCCGCACTTCCGCGCCCGCGCCATCATCATCAAGGAGCAGCGCGCCGAGGCCGTCAAGCACCACATCTCGGTGCTGTGGAGCGACTACTTCAAGGCCCCGCACTTCGAGAAGTACCCGCAGCTGCACCAGCTGATCAACGACACCCTGAAGGCCGCCTCGGCCGCCAAGGCGTCCACCGACCCGGCCACCGGCCAGGCCCTGCTGGACCTGATCGCCGAGGTCGACAAGATCTTCTGGGAGACCAAGCAGGCCTGAGCCTGACGCGTCGCCACCCGACCGCCCCCGTCCGCACCGCCGGACGGGGGCGGTCGCGCGTTCCCGGCCCGCCCAGGGCCGGTAAGGGTTGCCTGCCCTGAGTGGCTGTTATGCTGCCAGGGCGTCCGAGGGGGAAGTCCGGTGTGAATCCGGCGCTGACCCGCAACGGTGAGCACGGCCCGTACCAGCCCGTACGGCCCGCGCCAGCCCGATCGCCCCCGGCCGCTGAACTCCCGACAACTCGCCGCGGACTGCGAGGGGAACGGCGCCCAGGCACGCCTTCGGCCGGCGCCCGCCCCGGCGCACCCGCGGCCCGAGGCAAGGCGCACCCGTGGACCGTGCAGTCGTGGACCGTGCAGTCGGCCCGCCCACCCGTCGAATACCCGTCGTCCCGCTCGCCGCCGGCCTCGTCGCCGCCCTGCTGCTGTCGCTGCTCTGCGGGGTCGCCCTCGGCTCCTCCGGACTCGGCCTGCCCCGGGTGCTGCGGCTGCTGGGCGCCGGGCTCACCGGCGGACGGCTGGACGCGGACGAGGCGGCCGCGTACGCGATCGTCTGGGAGATCCGGCTGCCGCGCACCGTGCTGGCCGCCGTCGTCGGCGCCGGACTCGCCGCCTGCGGGGTCGCCGTCCAGGCCCTGGTGCGCAACGCGCTGGCCGACCCCTTCGTGCTCGGCATCTCCTCCGGCGCGGCCGTCGGCGCCAACGCCGTCCTGCTCTTCGGCGCCTTCGCCTCGCTCGGGGTGTGGGCGATCTCCGCCTCCGCCTTCGGCTCCGCGCTGGCCGCCATGACGCTCGTCTACCTCGCCGCCCGCACCGCGTACGGACTCACCCCGCTGCGCCTGGTGCTCACCGGCACCGCGCTGTCCTACGGCTTCTCCGCCGCCACCACCCTGATGGTCTTCGCCGCCGACCGCGGCGAGGCCGCCCGGGACGCCATGATGTGGCTGCTCGGCAGCCTCGGCGGCGCCACCTGGGGCAAGGTGCCGATCGCCGCCGTCACGGTGGTGGCCGGCCTCGCGTACCTGGCCTGCGCCGCCGGACGGCTGGACGCGCTCGCCATGGGCGACGAGACCTCCGCCTCGCTCGGCGTGGACCCGGACCGGCTGCGCCGCGAGCTGTTCGTGGTGACCGCCGCCGTCACCGGCACCGTGGTCGCGGTCAGCGGGGCGATCGGCTTCGTCGGGCTGCTGATGCCGCACCTGGCGCGGATGCTGGTCGGCGCCGGGCACCGCCGGGTGCTGGTGATCGCGCCGCTCGCCGGGGCACTGCTGCTGGTCTGGGTGGACATCGCCTCGCGCACCCTGCTGGCACCCGCCGAACTGCCCGTCGGGGTGTTCACCGCGGTGCTCGGCGTGCCCGCCTTCCTGCTGATGATGCGCCGCCGCGGCCAGGCCCTCGGAGGAACCCGGTGACCGACGTGACCACGGCGACCGACCCGACCGGCCCGGCCGCGCCCGACCCGGCGCGGGCCCAGGACCTCGCCGTCGACGCCGTCTCGGTGGAGCTGGCCGGCACCCGGCTGGTCCACGAGGTGAACCTGGCGGCCGCCGCCGGGCAGGTGGTCGGGCTGGTCGGCCCGAACGGCAGCGGCAAGTCGACCCTGCTGCGCTGCGTCTACCGGGTGCTGAAGCCGGCCGGCGGCGTGGTCCGGCTGGCCGGCGACGACCTGCACGCCCTGAGCGCCCGCGACACGGCCCGCCGGGTGGCCGCGCTGACCCAGGAGCACTCCGCCGAGTTCGACTTCACCGTCGCCGAGGTCGTCGCCATGGGCCGGCTGCCGCACCGCCGCGGCTTCGGCTCCCCGGCCGACGGGGACGCGGAGCGCTGCGCCGGGGCGCTGCGCAAGGTCCGGGCCGGGCACCTCGCCGAGCGCGGCTTCCTGAGCCTGTCCGGGGGCGAGAAGCAGCGGGTGCTGTTCGCCCGCGCGCTGGTCCAGGAACCGCGCCTGCTGGTGCTGGACGAACCCACCAACCACCTCGACATCGCCCACCAGTTGGAGGTGCTGGCGCTCGCCCGCGAGGCCGGCCCGACGGTGCTCACCGCGCTGCACGACCTCAACCTGGCGGCCGGCCACTGCGACCTGGTCTACGTGCTGCGGGCCGGGCGGATCGTCGCCTCCGGCCCGCCCCACGAGGTGCTCCGCCCCGCCCTGCTGGCCGAGGTGTTCGGCGTCCGCGCCACCCCGGTGCGGCACCCGGAGACCGGCGCCCTCCAGCTGCTGTTCGACCGGCTCGCCCCCTCCTCCTGACCCGTCCCGCCTGCCCAGAGGAACCACCTTGCGCACCAAGGCCGTTGCCACCGCCGCCCTGCTCGTCCTCGGACTCACCGCCTGCGGCGCCGAGATCGCCCCGAAGGAGGCCGCCACCGCCTCCGCCCACTACCCGGTGACGGTGGACAACTGCGGGCAGAAGCTCACCTTCGCGCAGAAGCCCGCCCGGGTGGTGACCAACGACGTCAACATCACCGAGCTGATGCTCTCCCTCGGCCTCGCCGACCGGATGGCCGGCTACGTGATGCCCGACGACAAGGGCCGGATCGACAAGGTGGCCTGGAAGGACGGCTACCAGCAGACCACCTGGCTGTCCAAGAAGGTGCTCACCAAGGAGATCGCCCTCGACGCCCGGGCCGACCTGGTCCTCGCCGGCTGGCACTACGGCTTCGACGAGGGCGCCGGCGTCACCCCGCAGGCCTTCAAGGCGCTCGGCGTCGACTCGTACGTGCTCAGCGAGTCCTGCCGCAGCGGCAAGGGCACCGAGCGCGGCGTGATGGACCCGCTGGAGGCCCTCTACACCGACCTGGCCAACCTCGGCGAGATCTTCGACGTCAAGGACCGCTCCGACCGGCTGATCGCGGACTTCAAGGCGCAGATCGCCGCCGTCCCGCAGCCCGAGCGCCGCCCGTCCGTCTTCCTGTACGACAGCGGGCAGGACAAGCCGTACACCGCCGGGAAGTTCGCCGCCGCCAACGAGATCATCGCCAAGGCCGGCGGGAGCAACATCATGGGCGACCTCGCCGACACCTGGGTCACGGCCGGCTGGGAGGGCGTGGTGCAGCGCGACCCGGAGGTGATCGTGATCAACGACTACGCGACGCCCGGGGCCGAGGAGAAGCGGAAGTTCCTGAAGTCCTTCCCGCCGCTGGCCAACGTCTCCGCGGTCAGGAACGACCGGATCTTCGTCATGGACTACGTCGACCTGGTGGAGAGCCCGCGCAACCCGGCCGCGGTCGGCGCGCTGGCCGAGTACCTGCGCACCGTGCCGGCCCGCTGACGGCCCCCGGTCCGCTCCTCCGGGGCGGTGGCCGCGGGCGTACGCTCAAGGTACGAGCCGACGGAACCCGACCGGAGGAGCGAGATCATGACCACGATGGCGACCCCCGGCGCCTTCGACACCCGCGCCCTGCGCGAGGGCATCGAGCGCTGCGACGCCGAGACCCTCCTGGCGCTCTACGCGCAGGACGCCGAACTGCGCATGGTCGATCGCAAGACCCAGCCCAGCCACCCCCTGGTGATGCACGGCCGGGAGGAGATCGGCGCCATGCTGGACGACGTCTACGGCCGCGAGATGACCCACAAGCTGGAACAGGTGGTGGTCCAGGGCGACCACGCCGCCTTCCTGGAGTCCTGCCGGTACCCCGACGGCGTCCGGGTGCTGATGTCCTCGATGGCCGTGCTGCGGGACGGCCGGATCGTCGACCAGACCTCCGTCCAGGCCTGGGACGAGACGGGTCCCGAGCAGTAGGCTCACAGGCATGATCCGCACCGCCGTCGCCACCGACGTTCCCGTCATCCACGCCATGATCCGCGAACTCGCGGACTACGAGCAGGCCCTGCACGAGGCGAAGGCCACCGAGGAGCAGCTGCACGACGCCCTGTTCGGCGAGAACCCGGCCCTGTTCGGGCTGATCGCCGAGGACGAGGCCACCGGCGAGCCGGTCGGCTTCGCGGTGTGGTTCCGCAACTTCTCGACCTGGCGCGGCACTCACGGGATCTACCTGGAGGACCTGTACGTCCGTCCGCAGGCGCGCGGCGGCGGCCACGGCAAGGCGCTGCTGCTGGAGCTCGCCCGGATCGCCGTCGAGCGCGGCTACTCCCGGGTCGAGTGGTCGGTCCTGGACTGGAACCAGCCCTCGATCGACTTCTACAAGGCGATCGGCGCGGTGCCGATGGACGAGTGGACGGTCTACCGGCTCACCGGCGAGGCCCTGGCCGAAGCCGGGCGGCGCTGAACGGCCGTCCGGAGACCGGCGAAAGGGTCTGCCACCCTGCGTCGCAATGCCTTACCATGAGTAACTCCCGAACCGGGGTGCGGAGGGCAGAGCGATGGTGGATGCGTGACGCCGGGCCCCCTACGGGGGTAGCAAGCGGTAACAAGCGGGGTACCAAGAAAGCACAGCGCGCCACCCAGGAGGCAAGGGTGTCCCAGATCGACGGCGATCTCGGTGTTCAGGACTTCGTGGAGGTCCGGCTGCCCGCAGCGGGGGCCTACCTCTCCGTCCTGCGAACAGCGACGGCCGGGTTGGCGGCCCGGCTGGACTTCACGCTCGACGAGATCGAGGATCTGCGGATCGCGGTCGACGAGGCCTGCGCCATCCTGCTCCAGCAGGCGGTGCCCGGGTCCGTACTGTCCTGCGAGTTCCGGCTGGTCGGCGACTCGTTGAAGGTCACCGTCTCGGCCCCGACCACCGACGGCAAGGCCCCCGAGCGGGACACCTTCGCCTGGACGGTGCTCTCCGCCCTGGCCGGCGAGGTCGACTCCTCGGTCGGCGCGGACAAGACCGTGTCGATCAGCCTGAACAAGAAGCGCGGCGGATCCCCCGCCCACTAGCCGGGCGCCGGGCCGAACCGCACGACCGAGCAGCACCGAGCACCACCCGCGCAAGGGCCGTCCGCCGCTCCCCCGACCGGGGTTCCGACGGACGGCTCCCGGTACCGCCACCCACGCGGTACGACCAACGAGACGATTCCGGGGCCACCGGCCCCGGTGCTCCCGGAACGGAACGGGGGAATGGCCGTGAGTGATCTGGACCGTACCGGCCTCGCGACGGCGGGACCCGCCGTACCGACCCAGGCGAGCGTTCCCGGCCTCGCCGCCAACGACGAAGCGCACCCGAAGGACGCCCAGCGGATGAGCCACCCCACCGAGCCGACGTCCGAGCCGACGCCTGCCTCCGTGCCCCCGCCGGACCCGGCGGGCGAGACGGACCCGGCGGTCGAGGCCGAGCCGCACAGCGCCGTGCCCGCCCAGGGCTCGCACCGCACCGGCGCCCCGGACCGGGAGGCCGCCCGCGCGCTGTTCGTCCGGCTGTCCGCACTGCCCGAGGGCTCCCCGGAGCGCGTCGAGCTGCGCAACCAGCTGGTGCGGATGCACATCCCGCTGGTCGAGCACCTGGCCCGGCGCTTCCGCAACCGGGGCGAGCCGCTGGACGACCTGACCCAGGTCGCCACCATCGGCCTGATCAAGTCCGTGGACCGCTTCGACCACGAGCGCGGGGTCGAGTTCTCCACCTACGCGACGCCGACCATCGTCGGGGAGATCAAGCGGCACTTCCGCGACAAGGGCTGGGCGGTGCGGGTCCCGCGCCGCCTCCAGGAGCTGCGGCTGTCGCTCACCACGGCGACCAGCGAGCTCTCCCAGCGGCACGGCCGCTCCCCCACGGTGCACGAGCTGGCCGAGCACCTGGGGATCTCGGAGGAGGACGTCCTGGAGGGCCTGGAGTCCGCCAACGCGTACTCCACGCTCTCGCTGGACGTGCCGGACAGCGACGACGAGTCGCCGGCCGTCGCGGACACCCTGGGCGCGACCGACGAGGCGCTGGAGGGCGTCGAGTACCGCGAGTCGCTCAAGCCGCTGCTGGCCCAACTGCCGCCCCGGGAGCAGAAGATCCTGGTGCTGCGGTTCTTCCGGAACATGACCCAGTCGCAGATCGCCGCCGAGGTGGGGATCTCCCAGATGCACGTGTCCCGGCTGCTCGCCCGGACCTTGGCCCAGCTGCGGGAGAAGCTCCTGGTGGAGGAGTAGGACTGACGGCCGCTCAGCTCCGGCTCGGCGGCCGTCCGATCCCCTGCCCCGGCCCTGTACGCCCCTAGTTCTCGGACGGGGCGTACAGGGCCGCCGTCGACTTCGGGTTCAGCAGGCAGCCGATGCCCACCAGGCCGAGCACGCCGATCAGCACGCCGAACACGATCGCCGTGCCGCCGCTCTCGAACATGTAGTAGGCGACCGGCAGGCAGATCGAGTTGGTCAGCACCGCCGGGCTGCGGCCCCAGCGGCGCTCCTTGAGCAGTGCGAGGGCGGCCAGCACCGGCAGCACGCCGAGCAGCACGATGACCGCTCCGCCGAACTCGTTGAGGGCCAGTTGCTTGGCCTGGCCGGACAGTGCGGCCACCATGTCCAGGACGCCGACGACGGCCAGCGCGATGCCCTCCAGGGCCGTGATGGCGGCGCCCAGGGTCAGGGAGGCCGGTCGGCCGGCGCCGGCCGTGGGTGCGGGTGCGGAGGTTTCTGCGGTCACTCCAGCAGGGTAGCCGCCGGTCGGTCCGTACCGACCCGTAGGCTTTCCCCATGCGCGCTCTCCTGGTCGTGAACCACAAGGCCACCACCACCAGTGGCCGGACCAGGGACGTCCTGATCCACGCCCTGCGCAGCGATCTCAAGCTGGAGGTCGCCGAGACCCAGTACCGGGGCCACGCGCGCGACCTGGCCCGCGGGGCGGCGGAGGACGGCACGGTCGACCTGGTGGTGGCGCTGGGCGGGGACGGCACCGTCAACGAGGTGGTGAACGGGCTGCTGGCGCACGGCCCGGGCGAGAAGGTCCCGCGACTGGCCGTGGTGCCGGGCGGTTCGACCAATGTGTTCGCCCGCGCGCTGGGCCTGCCCAACGACCCGGTCGAGGCGACCGGTGCCCTGCTGGACGCGCTGGAGCACGGCCGGGAGCGGCCGATCGGGCTGGGCAAGGCGATGACCGACGGCCTGCCGGACCGCTGGTTCACCTTCACCGCCGGCCTCGGCTTCGACGCCGGTGTGGTCGGCCGGGTCGAGGAGCAGCGCCGGGCCGGGCGCAAGTCCACCCACGCCCTGTACGTCGGCCAGGCCCTGCGGCACTACTTCACCCAGCGTGAGCAGCGCCGCTCCGGCCCGATCTCCCTGGAAATGCCGGGCCGCGAGCGGGTTCCGGGCCTGGTGCTGTCGATAGTCAGCAACACCTCGCCCTGGACCTTCCTCGGCAACCGGCCGGTCTACCCCTCACCGCTCGCCTCCTTCGACACGGATCTGGACGTCTTCGGCATCACCCGGATGACGGCGTTCGGCACGGCTCGAACGGTCCGTCAGATCCTGCGGTCGTACGCGCCTTCGGGTGACGGCGCCCCTCCGATGGGCCCTTCCGGGAAGCACGTCGTCTCCTATCACGACGTCAGACACTTCACCTTGGTTTCGGAGGAACCGGCGCCGTTCCAGGTCGACGGGGACCATCTTGGAGACAGGAGTCGCGTCAGTTTCACAGGCGTACGGCGGGCACTGCGTGTGATTGTGTGACTGGAAGGGGGGTTCCTCCTTCTTCTCGAACGCACAAGCCCCCTTCACTCCATAGAAGTACTGGCTGTGAGCTAGGCGACACCGAAGAATCCAAAATTCCTCCCCGAAGGGGGTTGTATCCGAGCCCGAGGTTTGCGAACCTCTACATGGCGATCGGGACACATCGCAGCGACGGCAACTCCGGAACCACAGGAGCGCCGACCGCGGGGTGTCCCTCGAATCGCCGAATCCCCCCAGCACAGACCACCCGGGCCCGACGGGCCTTTGGTCTCTTTTGCTGTTGCGGGATTCGTGAAAGCGTTCACATTCACAAGCCATTCGATTGTGCCGATCGGGCCACCCCCCGCGGCAGGAGGAGTTGGACGACCATGGACTGGCGCCACCGCGCTGTCTGCCGCGAAGAGGACCCGGAGCTGTTCTTCCCGATCGGGAACACCGGTCCTGCTCTGCTGCAGATCGAGGAAGCCAAGGCCGTGTGCCGCCGCTGTCCGGTGATGGAGCAGTGCCTCCAGTGGGCGCTCGAGACCGGCCAGGACGCCGGCGTCTGGGGCGGCATGAGCGAGGACGAGCGTCGCGCGATGAAGCGCCGCGCCGCCCGCAACCGGGCCCGCACCGCCTGATCGCCCAGCGATCACACGCCGTAGCACCAGCAGTGACCGCAGTACCGATCGACACATGATCAAAGGCTTCCCTGCACCTCCTGGTGAAGCCTTCCGCACAAAGGACCTTGCCCTGCCGGGTCCCGCGACACCGGACCCGCCCAGACACTTGATACTGTTCACTGAGAGCAATATCGTGGAGCTGTGGCGCTCACCGTGTGCAACGCACCGGCGAGGTGTCGCACCACCCAGAGCCCCCGCTCCGGCCGACTCCCCCCGACGGCCGGAACGGGTTGAGAGGCCCTGTCGACCCACCCCCCCCGGTCGACAGGGCCTCGTTTCTGTTTCCGCACCCCGGTCGGGCACGCCGGTCGCGCGCCCCGGCTCGGCGCTCCGGTCGGGCATCCCGACCCGGCGTCCCGGTTGCGCGTCCGGCCCCACGCTCTGGTTCCGCACTCCGGAGTGCGGAGCGCGGACCCGGCGCTTGATCCGAGCACGCGCCCCCGCCACACACCTTCGCGCGTGTCCGTACGCCTTCGCGCCACGGATTCCCGGCGGGATCCCGCCGGACCGGGCCACAGCGGACCGGGCCTCGCGCACCGGACCTCAGCGGACCGGGATCTCCAGGACCACCTTGGTCCCGCCGTCCGGGCCGGCCACCATGTCGAAGGTGCCGCCCAGCTCACCGGTGGCCAGCGTCCGGACGATCTGCAGCCCGAGGTTGCCCGCCGTCTTCGGGTCGAAGCCCTCCGGCATGCCGCGGCCGTCGTCCTGCACCGTGATCAGCAGGTACTCCTCCGGCCGGGCGCCGCCGTTCCAGCTCTCCGACCAGCCCGCGCCGGTCGCCGGCGCCCGCCCGCGCAGGGCACTGACCTCCAGGTTCCCGGAGGCGGTCGGTCCGAACGCGTGTTCAAGGGCGTTCTGGAGCAGCTCGGTCAGCACCATCGACAGCGGGGTGGCCACCTCGGCGGACAGGATGCCGAAGCTGCCGGTGCGCCGGGTCGCCACCCGGCCGTCCTGGGACAGCTCCATCACCATCGCCAGCACCCGGTCGGCGATCTCGTCGAAGGCCACCTGCTCGTCCAGCGCCTGGGAGAGCGTCTCGTGCACGATCGCGATCGAGCCGACCCGGCGCACCGCCTCGTCCAGTGCGGCCCGGCCGGACTCCGACTCCATCCGGCGGGACTGCAGCCGCAGCAGGGCCGCGACGGTCTGGAGGTTGTTCTTCACCCGGTGGTGGATCTCCCGGATGGTGGCGTCCTTGGTCATCAGCTCGCGGTCGCGGCGGCGCAGCTCGGTGACGTCCCGGCAGAGCACCAGCGAACCGGTCAGGGTGCCCTTGGGCTTGAGCGGGATCGCCCGCAGGGTCACCACTCCCCCCTGCGCCTCCACCTCGGTCTGCCGGGGCGCCCAGCCGCTCGCCAGCTTCACCAGCGCCTCGTGGACGGCCGAGCGGGACGGCGGGGCGAGATCGGCGGTGGCCCGGCCGAGGTGGCTACCGACCAGGTCGGTGGTGAGGCCGAGGCGGTGGTAGGCGGAGAGGGCGTTGGGGCTGGCGTAGGTGACGATGCCGTCCGCGTCCAGCCGGATCAGGCCGTCGCCGACCCGGGGGGCGGCGTCCATGTCGGCCTGCTCGACGTTGGGGTAGGGGAAGGAGCCGGCCGCGATCATCTGGGCCAGGTCGGAGGCGCTCTGGAGGTAGGTGAGCTCCAGCCGGCTCGGGGTCCGCACGGTCAGCAGGTTGGTGTTGCGCGCGATCACGCCCAGCACCTTGCCCTCGCGCCGGACCGGGATCGACTCGACCCGGACCGGGACCTCCTCGCGCCACTCCGGGTCGCCCTCGCGCACGATCCGGCCCTCGTCGAAGGCGGCGTCCAGCAGCGGACGGCGGCCGCGCGGGACGAGGTGGCCGACCATGTCGTCCTGGTAGGAGGTGGGCCCGGTGTTGGGCCGCATCTGCGCCACCGAGACGTAGCGGATGCCGTCCCAGGTGGGGATCCACAGCACCAGGTCGGCGAAGGAGAGGTCGGAGAGCAGCTGCCACTCCGAGACCAGGTGGTGGAGCCATTCCACATCGGCCCCGGTGAGGGTGGTGTGGCGGCGGACGAGTTCGTTCAGCGAGGGCACATGGCGAGGGTAGCGCCGCCGGTCCGGGCGGGGCGCGGCGGACCGGTGGGCGGGCCCTGCGGGGCCCTGCCGCACGCCCTTCGGCACGCCCTTCAGCACGCCCTGCCGCACGCCCTGCCGTGCACCCTCCTGCGCGCCCTCCCGCGCACCCTCCGGAGTTGTTTAGACCAATTTTCCGAGAGGCCTGGACAACCGAGATTGGTCTAGTCCACAATGAAAGAGCACCAAGGAGAGGCCCCCGCGCAACTGCCCTGACCGCGCGCGGCCCCTCCTCGGTCGGACGCCGACGATCGAGGACCCCGCACAGTTCTCGACCGGATCCGGTGCCCGACGACAGCTCCGGGCTGCGGTGCCGCATGGGTTGAGGGTCCCGTGTCGGCGCCGTGGCCCGTAGTGTTTTCGGCCCCCCTGAACCACGTCCGGCCGCTCAGCGATTCGGCCCCGGTCCACAGCCTGTGGACCGGGGCCGAATCGCGTCCGCGGGGGCCTACCTGGTCTCGGTGACCTTCGCCAGGGCGCGCGGGGCGTCCGGGTCCTGGCCGCGGGCGATGGTGATCTCGTAGGCCAGCAGCTGCAGCGGCAGGATCTCCAGGATCGGCTGCACCTCCTCCGGCACGCCGGCCGGCAGCGCGAAGCCCGCCGAGGCGGCCTCCACCTGCGCCTGCTGCCCGACCACCATCAGGTCCGCGCCGCGCCCGCGCAGCCGGTCCAGCACCGGCTGGAGGGCCTCGCCGCCCTTGCCGTCCGGGACGATCGCGATGACCGGCGAGACGTTGTCCACCATGGCCAGCGGGCCGTGCAGCAGGTCGGCGCCGGAGAACGGGGTGGCCGGGATGTAGGTGGTCTCCATCAGCTTGAGCGCCGCCTCGCGGGCGGTCGGGTAGCCGTAGCCGCGCGAGGTGATGACCAGGCGCTGGGCGAAGCGGTAGCGCTCGGCCAGCGCCTTCACCTCCGCCTTGCGGGCCAGCACCCCGGCGGCCAGGCCCGGCAGCTCCTCGGCGGCCGAGCCTCCCCCGGCCCTCGGCCGGGAGTGCCCCCATGCCTCCGCGAGGCCCTCGACCAGCAGGTAGAGCGCCAGCAGTTCGGCGGTGTAGGTCTTGGTGGCCGGCAGCGCCTTCTCCGGGCCGGCCAGCACGTCGATGTGGAACTCGGAGACCTCGGCCAGCGGCGAGGCGGCGTTGTTGGTCACCGCGAGCGTGATGGCGCCGGCCTCGCGGGCCGCCTTGGTGGAGGCCACCAGGTCGGGCGAGCCGCCGGACTGGCTGACGGTGACGACCAGGACGTCGGTGAGGTCCGGCTTGGCGCCGTACGCGGTGGTGGTGGACATCGAGGTCAGGCCGGCCGGCTTGCCGAGCAGGATCTCGATCAGGTACTTGGCGTACAGCGCGGCGTTGTCGGACGTGCCGCGCGCGGTGAGCAGGACGAAGCGCGGGTTGCGGGCGGCGATCTGCGCGGCGACCTCGCGGATCTTCGGGGCGCCCTCGTCGAGGATGCGCCGGAGAACGGCCGGCTGCTCGGCCATCTCCGCCGCCATGATCCGGCCGGGGACGGGAACGGTCTGCGGGTCGGACATCTGGGTCTGCCTCCGATGAGACGGTTCGACCCCGCTCGGGCGGCTGCCCGGCGGGGACCTCCACGGCGGCGAGTCCGCACACTCGCTGCGGTCCTTCGTGCGGCAATCCTACGGTCGCACCTGCCGCCGGGCACCTCCGTCCGCACGCCCGCGCGCACCCGGCGCGCCCCGGCGGCGCACGCCCGCGGCACGCGCCCGCACGGTCGGGAGGGGCGCGTGGCCGCGGGCGCGACGGAAGGTCAGGACGCCTTGTTGATCAGCTGGTCGATCGCGGCGTCGGCCTCCTTGGTGGCCTGGTCCACCGACTTGCCCTTGAGGATCGCGGTCAGCATGTCCGGGATGACCTTCTGCTTCTCGACCGCGGCCCAGCCGGGGGCCAGCGGGGTGAACCAGGCGTCCGGGACGGCGTTGGCCGCGGCGGCGGTGGTCGGCTTGTTCTTCAGCGGGTTCAGCTGGGTCAGGTTGTTCGGCAGGATGTCCTTGTCGGCCAGCGCCTGCTCGGACTTGGTGCTGGTGAACATCCGGATCCAGTCGGTCGCCAGCGCCACCTGCTGGGACTTGGCGGTGACGGCGAGGTCGGAGCCGCCGATGAAGGTCGGCAGCGGCTTGCCGTCGGGGCCGGGCATGGTGGCCACCTTGACGGCGTCCTTGAGGCTCGGGTCGCCGGTGACCGGGGCGGTGACGCTGGCCGCCTCGTAGCCGTTGCCGTAGAAGGACGCGGCGTGCCCGCGGGCCATCGACTCGAACTGGTTCTGCTCGTTCACCGTCAGGTCGCCCTTGTTGTACTTGCGCACCAGGTCGACGAAGTGGCTGACGCCCTGCTGGGACTTGGGGTCGTGCAGGGTGCCGTGCCAGTTGCCGGAGCTGTCGAACTTGGCGATGCTGCCGCCGTACGCGGCCACGTAGCTCATCGCGGCGTACCAGTACGGGCCGGGCAGGTAGAGCGGGGAGTAGGTCTTGTCGGCCTTGTTGCGGTCCGCGACCTTGTCCAGCGCGGCCAGCAGGTCCGCCTCGGTCTTCGGGAAGTCGGCGCTGCCGGTGGCCTGCTGGAAGGCGGCGGAGTTGTAGATGGCGACCCGGGAGCCGGCGTAGTAGGGCACGCACCAGAGCTTGTCCTGGTAGGTGCAGGTGTTGGCGAGCGCCTTGATCCAGCTGTCGGAGTTGTCGAAGGTGCTGCGGTCCACCGGGGCCAGCGCGCCGGAGAGCACGTACTTCATGGTCTCGGTGTTGCCCAGCTCGACCACGTCGGGGGCGTTGCCGTCGGCGATGGCCTTGTCGAGCTTGCCCACCTTGTCGGCCCAGCCCTGGTACACGAGCTTGAGGCTGACGTTCGGGTACCTCGCCGCGAACTCGTCGTTGACCCGCTGGACCAGGTCCGGCCAGTTCTTCTGGGCGTCGTCCATCAGCCAGACGGTGACGGTGCCGCCGGCGGCCTTCGGGTCCGCGGAGCCGCCCGCGCCGCTGTCGCCCGCCGGCTTCGCGGTCGAGGAACAGGCCGTCAGACCGACTGCCAGTGCCATGGTCCCGAGCGTCGAGATGAGCTGACGCTTCTTCACGCCGTCCTCCGAGGGTTGTAGAGCCGTCTTGCCCGCCGGCAGCATGATTGGCGCCCGCGGCGGAGAGTCCGGACAGGGGGCGGCGAAGAGCTTCGGGGTGGGCCGATACCACATCCGGCGAGGTTGAATCTCGAACCGGATGTCTGGACTCTGGCCTAGACCATAGGTGGTGTCAACGACCAAAAGCCCTCCTTGGGACGGCCGTTGCAGAGCTGTTGTACCGCGTGGCCGCCAGTTGTCGTTCCGTCACCCTAAGTGGGCCTTAAGGTGGATTTAAGGCCCACTTGAGGGAACACGGTCACTCGACGAACCCGCAGGTCAACGCCGGGGAAACGGAACGGGCCCGCCATGCGACATGCGCATGACGGGCCCGTTGGCCGACGCCCACCGGACACGGCCGGTGACGTCTCGTCGAACGGTTCAGCCGATCGCTCCCGGCTGCCCGGTGAGGACCTCCACGGCCGCCAGTCCGCAGACCCGGGCGGCGCCGTGGGTGGCGATGTGGAGCGCCCCGACCGGCTCGGACTGGGGCAGGCCCATCTCGACCACGGCGGCGTCCGGCCGGGCCGCCACCAGACGGCCCAGCGCGGCGGCCATCCACCCGTGCCGGTGCGCGTCGCGGACCACCAGCACCAGGCGGCGGCCCTCGGCGGCGGCCAGCACCTCGTCGACCAGCGCGTCCAGCAGCTCCGGCGCGGCGTCGGCCGCCGACACCTCGCGGGTGCGGGTGCCGGGGAAGCGGTCGGCCAGCATGCCCGCCACACCCCACGGGGTGACGTCGCCGACGGCGATGTTCGGCTCGTCCGAGAACGAGGCCACGTACGGGCGCTCGCTCACCGGCGGCACGGTCAGGCCCGGCGCCCGGACCACCCTGAGCGCCCGGCGCGCGGCCCGCAGACCGACCGCCAGGTCCGGCTCGACCCGCTCGCCCTGGGCCGCGATCCGGCCCCAGCTGCCCAGCGCCCGCACCCGCGCGGCCGCGTCCGCCAGCCGCTCCTCGGCGAGCCGGCCGGAGCGCACGCCCGCCACGATGGCGTCGCGCAGCATCAGCACGGTCTCCTCGTCGGCGAGCCCGCCGCCGACGCAGATCGCGTCCGCGCCGGCCGCCAGGGCCAGCACGGTGCCCTCGCCCATCCCGAAGGTGTCGGCGATGGCGCCCATCTCGATCGCGTCGCTGACGATCAGGCCCTGGTAGCCGAGGCCGCCGTCGGCCGGGGCCGCGCGCAGCAGGTCGCGCAGCACGGCCGGGCTCAGGGTGGCGGGCAGCTTCGGGTCCAGCGCCGGGATCATGATGTGGGCGGTCATCACGGCCTTGGTGCCGGCCGCGATCGCCGCCTGGAACGGGATCAGGTCACGGGCCCGCAGCACGTCCAGGTCGACGTCGATGACGGGCAGCCCGTGGTGCGAGTCCACCGCGGTGTCGCCGTGGCCGGGGAAGTGCTTGGAGCAGGCGGCCACGCCGGCCGACTGCAGGCCCTCCACCCAGGCGGCGGTGTGCCGGGCGCACAGCTCGGGGTCGGCGCCGAAGGAGCGGACCCCGATGACCGGGTTGCGCGGGTTGGAGTTGACGTCCGCGGTGGGCGCCCAGTTGTAGTTGACGCCGGCCGCGGCCAGCGCCCGGCCCAGCTCGCGGGCGACGTCCCGGGTCAGCGCCGGGTCGTCGATCGCGCCGAGC
The DNA here is from genome assembly GCF_042677365.1 of Kitasatospora sp. NPDC127116. NCBI lineage: Bacteria > Bacillati > Actinomycetota > Actinomycetes > Kitasatosporales > Streptomycetaceae > Kitasatospora > Kitasatospora sp. NPDC127116. Next base: position 19,991 of record NZ_JBHXTL010000105.1, on the reverse strand, counting down.
GCGAGGTTGCCGGGCCAGGACGAGCCGGAGCCCGCCTCCAGCCGGGTGACGTCGCCGCTCTCCTCGTCGATCGCGATCAGCAGGTCGGGGTTCTCGGCGCGCAGCGCACCGGTGAGCGCGGACAGCTGGTCGAGGTCGACCACGTTGCGGTCGAACAGCGCGACCGAGCCGAGGCCCGCGGCGAGGTGGCGGCGCAGCCACTCCGGCGGCTCGGTGCCGACGAAGCCGGGCTGGAGGACGGTCAGGGCGTCACGGTGCAGCTGGTCGCTGTCCGGCACGGTGGGAACGAGGATGCTCACGTTGACTCAGCCCTTCACTGCGCCGTCGGTCAGTCCGTTGACCGCCTTGCGCTGCAGGAAGATGAACAGGATCAGGATCGGCACGGCGAAGAGGGTGGACGCGGCCATGGTCGCGCCCCAGTCGGTGCCGAACGCGGTCTGGAACGAGGAGAGCCAGACCGGGAGGGTCTGCGCCGTCTCGTTCTTGTTCAACATGTTGACCAGCGGGAACTCGTTCCACGCGGTGATGAAGCCGAACAGCGAGGTCGACATCAGGCCGGGGGCGAGCAGCGGGAAGATCACCTTCACGAAGGCCTGGGTGCGGGTGCAGCCGTCCACCATGGCCGACTCCTCCAGCTCCTTGGGCACGGCGGCGATGAAGCCGCGCAGCGTCCAGATCGTGAAGGGCAGCACCATCATCAGGTAGAAGGCGGTCAGCGGCACCAGGCTGTTGAGCATCTCGCTGTCGCGGACGATCAGGTAGGCCGCGATGATCATGACCTCCCAGGGCGCCATCTGGGCGGCCATCACGACCAGGACGAAGCCCTTGCGGCCGCGGAAGCGCATCCGGGCGATCGCGAAGGCGGCCAGGGTGGCGATCACCAGCGAGCCGAGCACCGCGCCGACGGTGACGATCAGGCTGTTGCTGACGTACGTCCAGAAGTTCGGGACGTGCACGGCCCGGTCGAAGTGCTCGAACGTGCCGTTCAGCGGCAGGAAGACGGGGTCCCGGCTGACGATGTCCTTGTTCTGCTTGAACGCGGTCGAGAACATCCAGTAGACGGGGAAGATGAAGAAGACGAAGAGGACGACCGCGATCAGGTTCGGCCAGGTGCGTCCGATGAGCGAGCGCCTCACAGCTCGTCCTCCTGCTTGAGAATGATGCGGAAGTAGTAGGCCATCAGCGCGCCCAGCATCACGATGGTGAGCACCGCGATCGCGGAGCCGACGCCGAAGTGCTGCGACCCGATGCCTTCGAGGAAGGCGTGCACCGGCAGGGTGCGGGTCAGGCCGTCCGGTCCGCCCTTGTTGATCAGGTAGACCTGGGTGAAGGCCTTGAACACCCAGATGACCTCCAGGAAGGTCGTGGCCAGGAGGAAGGGCTTCATGATCGGGTAGATCACCGAGGTCCAGATCTTGCCCGAGCCGGCGCCGTCCATCCGGGCGGCCTCGTAGAGCTCCTTGGGGATCGTGGTCAGGCCCGCGTACATGTTGAACGCCACGAACGGGACCGACTGCCACACGATCAGCAGGATGATCACGAAGAAGGTGGAGTACTGGCCGCTGGTCCAGTTGAAGTGGGCCATGGCGTGCCAGCCCAGCTTGTCCAGGAACCAGTTGACGACACCGAAGTTCTGGTCGAAGAGCCAGGTGTAGACGGTGGTCGCGGCGACCACCGGCATCGCCCAGGCCAGCAGCAGGCCGACCGAGAGCAGCAGCCGCATCCGCTTGCCGAGGGTGTTGAGCAGCAGGCCGACCAGCGTGCCGAACACCATGATCAGCACGACGTTGACCAGCGTGAAGACCACCGTGCGCAGGGTGATCGACCAGAACTCCGAACTACCCAGCTGATCGGTGTAGTTGGAGAAGCCCGTCCACTCGGTCAGGTGCTGGATGAACTGCCGCCTGTTGAGGTTCTGGGCCGAGACCACCACCGTCTCGATCAGCGGCCAGACCAGCAGGACGAGGGTCGCCGCGATGGCCGGCAGCAGCAGTAGGTAGGGGGCGAACCTGGAGGCCGCACTGGGCCCGTCCGACGGTCTGCCGCTCCTCCTCGGGGTGCGCTCGGCACCGGGGGTGGTGGACTTGTCTGTCGACGCCACCACGGAATTCGTTGGTTCCGGGGACTGTGTCTGCACCCGTTCCGACTGCGCAGCCATCGTTCTCTCTTCCTTGCAAACCCGACCACGACGGAAGGCGTCGCGCAACCCCCCCCCCCCCGGCGCCCGGGTGCGACCCCGCACGCCAGCCCTAAAGGTTAGGGTTTAGAAGCGTAACGCA